>JAEDMB010000007.1 GCA_016303235.1 Oscillospiraceae bacterium | reverse complement strand
GTTCTTGAGCTTGCACTTGAAATATAGAGCTGTTTTTTTGCACGTGTTATAGCAACATATGCAAGACGTCTTTCTTCCTCAAGGTCATCATTATCATCAAAAGAGCGGGAACTCGGAAAAAGTCCGTCCTCAAGTCCTACTATAAATACATTGTCAAATTCAAGACCCTTTGCGGAGTGTACAGTCATAAGGACAACACGGTCAGAAGTTGAATTGTCACGGTCAGCCTCGCTGTAAAGGGCTACTTCCTCAAGAAATCCGTCAAGACCGCCGTCCGGATTTTTTTCAAGATACTGAATTGCATTTGTTTTAAGTTCACCTATATTCTGAAGACGTTCAGCACCTTCATCGCCCATATTGCGGAGCATGCTTAAGTAGCCTGTTTTTGAAATTACTTCGTCAATGAAATCAGGCAGGGGGATAGTTTCAGCCTTTTCAGAGAGAGCGTCAAGAATTGATGCAAAGTTTTTAAGCTGAACAGCTTTTTTTGAAATCGGAGGATATTCCGATGCATTTCTCATTACATCAACAGGAGAGATTTTAAGGTCACGGCATATTTCCTCGATAAGCGAAACAGTAGCATCGCCGATACCTCTTTTTGGTTCGTTTACAATACGCTTGAAACGGAGCATATCAAAAGGATTGTTTATAACATTGAGATATGCTGTAACGTCCTTGACTTCCTTTCTGTCAAAGAACCTCATACCGCCGTATATTTTATATGGTATGTTGTTTTTAATCAGTGATTTTTCGATTATATTTGACTGTGCATTCATTCTGTAAAGAATTGCATTTGAACTGTATTTTTTATTTTTTGAGAAATTTTCCTTAATCTGATTTGAAACAAAATCAGATTCATCATTTTCATCAAGAGCCTTGTACCATATGATTTTACTGCCCTTTTCGTCATCAGTCCAGAGTGACTTTGATTTTCTTCCGGTGTTGTTTTTAATTATGGAGTTTGCGGAATCGAGAATATTTTTTGTTGAACGGTAATTCTGTTCAAGCTTTATTACTTCCGCACCTTCAAAATGCTTTTCAAAGTTGAGGATATTTTTAATATCTGCACCTCTGAATTTATAAATGCTCTGGTCATCATCGCCGACAACGCATATATTTTTATGACCTGATGCAAGGAGCCATACAAGCTTGAACTGTGCATAGTTTGTATCCTGATATTCGTCAACCATTATATATTTATACTTTTTGCGGTAATATTCAAGCACATCGGGGTGAGATTCAAAAAGCATAACTGTTAAAAGAATAATGTCGTCGAAGTCGAGGGCATTTGCCTCTTTCATACGCATCTGATAGCTTGCATAAATTCTCGCAATCATTTTGGCACGGTAGTCATTTCCGGCATTTTCAAGAAGGTGTTTAGGAGATTCAAGTTTGTCCTTTGCGGAGCTTATTGATGCAAGTACGGATTTCGGAGGAAAATTCTTTTCGGGAATTTCGAGTTCTTCCATAACGGATTTAATCATTCTCTGACTGTCATCGGAATCATATATTGTAAAATTATTCTGAAATCCGAGACGGTCAATATATCTTCTTAATATGCGGACACATGCGGAATGAAAAGTTGATGCGTTTACGTTTAAACCATCATTGCCGAGCTTAAGTTCAAGACGTTTTTTAAGTTCTTCAGATGCCTTGTTTGTAAAAGTAATAGCAAGTATATTCCAGGGACTTACGGGAGAAACGGCAACAGCATTTCTTAAATCATCATCACTTACAGGTTTTCCCTCAAGATAATCTCTGATGATTTTTTCATCGTATTCATTGCCGGCGGAAACTTCATCATAATAAGCGTTTCCGAATTTAACAAGATTTATAATACGGTTAATAATAGCGGTAGTCTTTCCGCTTCCAGCACCGGCAAGCACGAGCAGAGAGCCATTGACATGAAAGACGGCTTTTTTCTGCATATCGTTCAGACCTGAAAAATATTTTTCAAGAGCCTTTTTTCTCAACTGGATAAAAGTTTCATTTTTCATATTATTACCCCATTCGATATAATTTTTTTGTCAGAAATTCTAATGTACAGCCGAATACATTATTTTATATTGAATTGAAAACAACATTATCTATTATAGCATATTTTTTCGGCTATGCAAATAGATTATCAATATTATTTTTTATTATAACATATTTTTTTCTGATATGCAAACATTAAGCGAAAATTTTGCAAATAATCAGCTGAATTAAAAGGAAAATTTTTTTCTGAAAAAATTTTTCGATTTCTATTGACAAAATAATATATATAGTGTATCATATTTTTATGACCTTATCAAGAGTGGCGGAGAATACAGGTTCTGTGAAGCCCGGCAACCTATTGAGTAATTATTTTATTCAGATTATTCAGAAAAGGTGCTAAATCCTGCGGTTAAACCGGAAGATGAGGATTTTTTAAAAAAATCATCGGCATACCGGAAACGGTATGCTTTTTTTGTGATAAAGTCAGAAAAATTTTTTAACGGAGGTTTTTTAATGTCTAAAATTTTATTTACTTCAGAATCAGTTACAGAAGGTCACCCCGACAAAATTTGTGACCAGATTTCCGATGCCGTTCTTGATGCAATTCTTGAACAGGATAAAAATGCCCGTGTTGCATGTGAAACTGCCTGCACTACCGGAATGATTCTCTGTATGGGAGAAATTTCCACAACTGCAAAGGTTGATATTCCTAAAATTGCCCGTCAGGTTGTAGTTGATATAGGATATGACCGTGCAAAATTCGGATTTGACGGTCATACATGTTCCGTTATTACTTCAATAGATGAGCAGTCAGCTGATATTGCTATGGGAGTAGATGAGGCTCTTGAATACAGGGAAAACAATTCCGAAACAGAATTTTCTACCGGTGCGGGCGACCAGGGAATTATGTTCGGATATGCCTGCAATGAAACTCCGGAGCTTATGCCTATGCCGATTTCACTTGCTCACAAGCTTTCAATGAAACTTGCCGAAGTACGCAAAAACGGTACACTCCGCTATCTCCGTCCGGACGGAAAGTCACAGGTTACTGTTGAATATGAAAACGGCAAGCCAAAGAGAGTTGATGCCGTTGTAATTTCTTCACAGCATGCACCTGATATAACATCAGAGAAAATCCGTGATGATATTATCGAATATGTTATCAAGCCGGTTATTCCTGCTGAACTTCTTGACAGCGAAACAAAATATTATATAAATCCGACAGGAAGATTTGTAATAGGAGGCCCTCAGGGTGACAGCGGTCTTACAGGAAGAAAAATTATAGTTGATACATACGGAGGATATTCACGTCACGGCGGTGGAGCTTTCTCCGGAAAAGACCCGACTAAGGTTGACCGTTCCGGAGCATATGTTTCAAGATACATTGCTAAAAATATAGTTGCCGGCGGTTTTGCCGAAAAGTGCGAAGTACAGCTTGCATATGCTATCGGAGTTGCTGAACCGGTATCCATTTTAGTTGATACATTCGGTACAGGTAAAGTATCAGACGAAAAGCTTGCCGAAGCAGTGGAGAAAGTATTTGACCTCAGACCGGAATCAATTATCAAAATGCTTGACCTCAGAAAGCCACAGTACAGACAGCTTGCATCATACGGTCATTTCGGACGTGAAGATTTGGGTGTTGCATGGGAAAAAACAAATATGACAGAGGCTATTGCAAAGGCTATTGAAGAATAAAATCGCAACGGGCGGAAATTTTTATTTCCGCCCGAAAAATTTTTTCAGAAAAATTTCAAAAAAGTTCGTCTTTTTTGCCTGCTAAAATCACTGTATATTAAAAGCCTTTAAAAATGTCAGAAAATTTCAGAAAAAAAGGAGTGATTTTTTATGATTGCAGGCAATGAACTGCTTTTCGGTGAAACTGATGAAATAGAAATCATACGTGAAAATCCGGATATTGATACCAACAGACTTATTGAACAATGCCGTACTGACCGGAAAAGCCTTGAAATACTTTACAATACATTTAAGAAAGATGTTTTTTCACTTGCTTTCAGTATTCTCGGCGACTATCATCTTTCGGAGGACTGTGTTGCGGAAACATTCGTGAGGCTTACTCAGGTTAAACGCTTTTCAAAATCAGGTGGTGACGGAAAAGGCTTTATTCTTAAAATAGCCCGTAACTGTGCTATGGAAATTCACCGCCGTTACAAAAAAGAGACTTGCAGTAATGTCATTCAGGCTTACGGAGAGGCTGAAAAAACTGTTGAGGACAGTATCTATATCAATCAGCTTCTGAAAAATCTTTCAGACAAACAGCGTCAGATTGTTGTTATGCGATGCTGTAATCAGCTTTCATTCAGGGAGATTGCTAAAATTATGCGTTCTCCGGAATCAACCGTCAAGTCGAGATATAAACGTGCAATGGATATATTGCGTAAGAAAGCAGGTGAAATGCAATGAAAAATTTTGAAAAGGATTTTGAAAAAAATCTTTCTGATAAAATGTCAGAACTTTCAGACAATGTGAATTGCTTTGACAGAATTGCAAAAAAGGCTTTTCCCGAAAATAACGGCATTACAGAGGACGGATATTATTCGGAAAGCGGTCTTGAAAATGTTACCGGCAGAAGACGTTTTCCGCTTGCACCGGTTCTCACTGTTGCATTTGCAATTTTTATCGGCTCGCTTTTATTTATGCAAAGCAATATCAAGGAATTTTTCTATCAGATGAAACAGAATAACGGCGAATATTATAATACTTTTGCGGATATAAAATCCGAGCTTGACTATGAGCTTGAAAATTTCACCTACATTTATTATGACCTGTCATTTGATGAATATCAGATGAATATAGGCTGTATAAATCCTCTTGCGGAATGTCCTCTAATCAAAGAAGATGAAGATACAAAAATAAGAGTATATACAAAAATATTCACAGTCGGAAGTCAGAAAACGGAAACAAATCAGATTTATCTTGTCCACTATCTCGGCGAATACTGTGATGAAAATATAATCAGCATAACCGATTCGACAGCAAAATTCAGCAATGATGATAAAGACAATGCGACATTCTTTCCGCAGTATAATATAACATGGCAGAATGTAGTCAATCCATCGCCTTACAGTGATTTTTATTATCCTCCTGCTGATGATATGCAGAATATGTTTGAAATAAATTATCATTTTCTGTATAAGGAACAGGAATCCGGAAAAGTTTACAATCTTCTTTCATCGGGAATTTTCTGGTTTGATGAATCCGATACTAATCAGGATATAAAGCACTATGATATTGTATCAATATATAATCCGAATACAAATTCAGACGCTTTAAATTTTGGCGGACAGTATGAAACTATTGACAATTCGCTTTATGAATTTTATGATATTCAGAATCTCTGGAACGAAACTGTTTATCAGTATGATGAGCATACAGGATTTGATGATGTTGCGGAGGATAATTATTTCATAAGGGAAAATATCGCAGAGAGTATGACTCAAAAGGATACATTCCTTGACAATTATATTTATGTGAATGATGGTTCTTCAAGCAGTGCGTCTCCGAATTATGAACGTCAGATAATAAATAATCAGAGAACCTTTGAAGTAAAAATTCCCGTTAAGGATAATTCTTTTGAAAGAATAATAAAAATTGCTGAATATTCAAATAATATTTCATCATCGGAAATATATGAAAATAATATGATAAAGTTTTTCAGTCAGGAAAATATTCAGAAACTGAATGATTACGATACTGATTTCATTCAGAAAAGTGAAACAGTTTCAAATGAGGCTGACGCTCTCATAAAGGAACAAATCGAAAGCTCCGATAAAATTGCGGAACTGCAAGCCAAAAGCGATATATTAAAGGCACAGATTACGGAACTTGAAAAAAACGGCGAGGCTACAGATGAACTTTACAAAGAACTTTCTTCTCTTGATTTGCAGATAAATGAATTTGATGCAGAATTTTCAAAAATTGCTATGCAGACTGCTCTTGACTATATCAAAAATAATTTTAAATACAGCGATAATATGCGGGAATTGTCCGTATATGCTTCTTTTGTAAATTTATATAATTATAATCAAACAGAATATTATATATATTCATATTTTGATTTAAGAGATACTGAATATTATTATAAGGCAGAAGCTTATTTTGATGTTTTTCAGGATAATTGCGAATATAGAATACAGGGCGTTGACCTAAAAATATATTTTCCGCCGAATATTTATCAATTCTGAATAAAATCAGATTGTTTGTGACATAATATATAAAAACAGAAGGAGTCTGATTTTTATGGAGCAGTTAAGCAGTATTCAGAATGAAGTTGTAAAAATTTATTGTCCGCCCTCTCAGAAAAGGATTCCGAAATATTCCGATAGCGATGAAGTCAAAATTTATGTTGCAAAGAAGTAAAAAAAACGGGCGACTTTTAAAGTCGCCCGCATTTTATTTTCGGAATTTTCCGATTACTGAAAATATCACAAAAAATACTGCATTTACTATTACAATGCTTGCCCCCGGAGTTGTATTCATCAAAAGAGCTATGAAAATTCCGATTAAAAAGCTGATAACTGATATTAATGCCGATGTTATTACAACTCCTCTGAAACTTCTGCATACTCTCATTGCAGTAAGAGAGGGGATAACTATAAGGCTTGATATTAAAAGAGAACCCATCATCATCATTCCGAGAACTACTGTAACTGCTGTAAGAACTGCAAAAATCATATTGTACATTCCGGAATTGACTCCGGTAGCTCTTGCAAAATTTTCGTCAAAGGTTACGGCAAAAATTCTGTTGTAAAGGAATATGAACGCAAGTATTACTATAACCGACATCGCAACGCTTATAACTACGTCTTCGGTACTCATTGCAAGAATACTTCCGAACATATACTGACTGACATCGTTTGTAAGACCTGCCTTTGATGATACAAGAATACCTATTGCAAGTGCAGTTGTAGAAAAAAGTGCTATTGCGGAATCACCATGCAGTTTGCTGTTTTCATTAAGCCTCAGCAGTATAAAAGCCGATATAATTACTACCGGCAAGGCTATTTTAAGCGGAGCAAGATTCATTACAGCGCCTATTGATAACGCTCCGTAGCCTATATGCGAAAGACCGTCACCAATCATTGAATATTTTTTAAGTACGAGTGTAACTCCGAGAAGTGAGGCACATATTGTTACTGCAATACCGCCTATAAGTGCCGGAAGAATTATCGCTCTGAAAAATTCGGGTTCAAGCATAAGCTTTAAATTTTCGTTCATTTTATAATCTCCTATATGAATTTGCTTTCGGATTCCGAATCAGAATATTCGGAAGAAGTTCCGAAAAAATAACCGTCTTTTCTTAAATGAAGAACATGTGATGCACTTCCGACAGAGTTCTGAATATCGTGAGATACCATTATAACAGCTATGTTATATTTCTGATTCAGTTCCGATATAACAGAATATAATTCCGATGATGCGAGAGGGTCAAGAGCTGTAACAGGTTCATCAAGAAGTATCATTTTTTTAGCAGAACATAAAGCTCTTGCAAGAAGTACTCTTTGTTGCTGACCTCCCGAAAGTTCACGATATGAACGTGATTTCAAATCAGATATGCCGAGTTTTTCCATACTTTCGGAGGCTCTCTTTTTTTCCTTTGACGTAAAAAAAGGGTGGTAACCTCTGCTGTTGAGACAGCCCGAAAGTACGACCTCACCGACTGTTGCGGGAAATCCTTTCTGCAATACGGTCTGTTGCGGTAAGTATCCTATATCAGTCTGCTTAAGACCATCTCCCATTATTATTTCGCCGGAATCTACTTGCTTTATACCTAAAAGGCATTTTATAAGCGTACTTTTTCCCGAACCGTTTTCGCCTACTATACAGAGATAATCGCCCTCATTGACTGAAAATGTCAGGTCTCTGAGGACGTTCATGCCGTCATAGCTTGCGGATATGGATTTACATGAAATAAGCGTTTTACTCATTAATATAAAGCCTCCTTTAAGCTGTTTAAATTCTGATACATCAAATCTATGTATGTGACATTATTTTTGAAATCTTCCTTTGATACGTTATTGCAGGAATGTAATGTGAGAATTTCCGTACCTGTTGCATCGGAAAGCTTTTCCGCAATTTTTCTTGTTGAAAATTCAAGGCAGAAAATATTTTTCACATTGTTTTCAAGAATCCTGTCAATAAGAAAAGCCATTGTATAAACTCCCGGTTCAGTTTCTGAACTGCAACCGCTGAATGCGGAATAGTATTCAAGACCGTATTCGTCTGCAAGGTATCTGAAAGGAAATCTGTCTCCCATTACTATGAGATTATTTGGAGCTTCTGAAATCATTTCTTTGAAATCGCAGTCAAGCTTTTGAATTTTATATGTATATTTTTCCGTATTGGCTTTGTATTCGTCTGATTTTTCAGAATCGGCAATGCATAAGGTATCGCATACAGCCTGAACCATACTCACGGCATTTTCGGGGGAAGTCCAGATATGTTCATCAAATTCACATTCATGTTCTTCCTCATCTTCTTCATGTTCTTCTTCGTGTTCATGTTCATCTTCCTCATGTTCATCGTGATGATGGTGATGATGTTCATGAGCTGAATTTGCTCCGGGAATATCAATTTCGTCAAGAAGTTCCGCATAGTCGGAAAGCTTGAGGATATATTTATCAGAAGTATCCATAGATTCAAGAATTTCATCTGCCCATACTTCACCTTCACCGCCGATATATATAAAAACATCGCACTGCTGTATTTTCAGTATATCAAGCGGAGTGGGTTCATAGGAATGTGCCTCTGCTCCTGCACATAAAAGCATTGTTATATTATCGGAATTTCCTTTTACTGCCCTTGCGAAATCGTAAGGCGGAAAGCATGTCGTTACTATGGATAATTCGTCATCTTTGACGTAATCTGCATTGGCCTGAGTACAGCCTGTAAATACTGACAAACAGAGCATGACTGCTGTCAGCAATGCTTTTTTTCTCATTTATTTTTATTATCTCCTTTCAGACAGTCACTGCACTGACCGTAAAATACAGTTTTTGAATTGTCAACAACAAATCCGTGATGTTCAAGAATATGCTTGTTTATATCATTCAGAAAATTGCAGTCAAGATGAATAAGCTTTCCGCATGAAGTGCATTTCAGATGATAATGTTCACAGCATTTTCCGTTATTGCCTGTATACTGATAGCAAGCTCCGGAACGTCCGTCAAGAAGATATTTTCTGACAAATCCCTGTTCAACAAGCTTGTCGAGCTGACGGTATACGGTAGCCGTACCCATGGGAGTTCCTGCATTATTCATAAAATTGCATATTTTCTGAACTGTTATATGCTCCGATGAATTTTCACGGAGAAATTTTAAAAGAATTTCCTTTTGTCTTGTATTGTACATTTTTTCATCACTCCGAATATGAAAACGATTTTCATTTTCAATTTTAGCATATTATTTTTGTCATGTCAAGCTTTTTCAGAGAATTTGTCTTGCATTTATAAATAAAAGATGATATAATAGTATTGTCAATATTAATTACCGGAGGTATTGTTATGTTATCAGACATCGAAATCGCTCAGAATGCGGAGATGAAACGCATTGATGAAATTGCCGGAAATCTTGGGATTTCTTCCGATTATTTAGAGCCTTACGGGCATTATAAGGCTAAGCTCTCGGAATCGCTTTATTCAAAGCTTGAATCAAAGCCGGACGGAAAGCTTATACTTGTTACAGCTATAAATCCTACTCCTGCCGGTGAGGGAAAAACGACCGTAAGTGTCGGGCTTGCTGAAGCTATGGCTAAAATCGGCAAAAAAGCAGTTCTTGCACTCCGTGAACCGTCTTTAGGGCCTGTATTCGGAATCAAGGGCGGTGCTGCCGGAGGTGGATATTCTCAGGTTGTGCCTATGGAAGATATAAATCTTCACTTTACCGGAGATATGCATGCTATAACTTCCGCTAATAATCTGCTCTGTGCCGTTATAGACAATCATCTTCAGCAAGGTAATTCACTTAAAATCGACCAGAGAAGAATTATGTTCAAACGCTGTCTCGATATGAATGACCGTGCTTTAAGAAATATTATAGTAGGTCTCGGCGGAAAAGTAAACGGAGTACCCCGTGAGGACGGATTCCAGATTACTGTTGCATCTGAAGTTATGGCTATACTCTGCCTTGCGACAAGTCTTGCGGATTTGAAAAAGCGTCTTGAAAATATACTTGTAGCATATAATCTTGACGGAGAACCTGTTTTTGCAAGGGAACTCGGCTGTTGCGGAGCTATGACCGCACTTTTAAAAGATGCTCTTAAGCCTAATCTCGTTCAGACACTTGAAAACAATCCGGCACTTATTCACGGAGGGCCTTTTGCAAATATCGCACATGGCTGTAATTCAATAAGAGCTACAAAGCTTGCTCTTAAGCTCGGTGACTACTGCATTACAGAGGCGGGATTCGGTTCAGATTTGGGTGCTGAAAAGTTCTTTGATATAAAATGCCGTTACGGCGGACTTACTCCGTCATGCGTTGTAATGGTGGCAACTATCAGGGCATTGAAATATAATGGCGGTGTACCGAAATCAGCATTAAGCTCCGAAAATCTTCCGGCACTTGAAAAGGGTATTGAAAATCTCAGAACGCATATTGAGAACATGTATAAATATCATATTCCGGTAGTTGTAGCTATAAACAGATTCGGTTCGGATACTGATGATGAAGTTAAGTTTGTTGAAAAATTCTGTGCGGATATGGGCGTTGAAGTTTCGATGTGTGAAGTATTCGCAAAGGGCGGTGCAGGCGGTACTGACCTTGCAGAAAAAGTATGCGAAACAATACAGCTCTGTTCAGGAAACAATCAGTTCAGCCCGATATATGATACGGATATGCCGATTAAGGATAAAATCGAAACTGTTGCAAGGGAAATTTACCGTGCTGACGGTGTAAATTATACGGCACAGGCTGAAAAGTCAATTGCTGAAATAGAAAAGCTCGGATTCGGACATCTTCCGGTATGCATAGCAAAAACACAGTATTCGCTTTCGGATAATCCGTCACTTCTCGGAAAGCCCGAAAATTTCAGAATTACTGTCCGTGATGCTAAATTATCATCAGGTGCAGGATTTGTTGTAATATACACCGGTGATATTCTCACAATGCCCGGACTTCCGAAAGTTCCTTCAGCTATGAAAATCGACTGCGACAATGATGGCAATATTTCCGGACTTTTCTGATTGGGAGTGATTTTCTTTGAAATTTATTACTCATTCGGCGGAAGAAACTATTCAGACAGCAGAAAAAATAGCAGAGACTCTTAAAGCAGGGGACATTATTGCATACAGGGGCGGTCTCGGTGCAGGAAAAACAACTTTTACAAGAGGACTTGCAAAAGGTCTTGGACTCGGAGATGTTGTGACATCTCCGACCTTTGCAATCGTGAACGAATACAGAGGCGAAAAGCTTACGCTTTATCATTTCGATATGTACAGAATAGAAAATTCCGATGATTTGGAATCAACGGGATATTATGACTATCCGCTTGAACAAAGCATATTTGCTGTTGAATGGTCTGAAAATATTGCAGACGTTCTGCCCGAAAATACTATATATATAGATATACGCTCCATAGATGAAAATACAAGGGAAATCACTGTAAAAAAGGGCGGTGAAGAATAAATGCTTATACTTGGTATTGATACTTCCGGAAAAACTGCCTCTGTTGCGGTATACGATTCCGAAAAGAAAATTTTTCTTGCGGATTCCTCAATATATACAAGCCTTACACATTCGCAGGTAATTATGCCATTATGCAAGGAAACACTTGAAAAAGCCGGAAAATCCCTGAATGATATTGATTCAATTGCAGTTGCAAACGGCCCCGGCTCTTATACCGGTCTGAGAATAGGCATAGCATCAGTAAAAGCTATGTCATTCGGTTCAGGCTGTACAGTCTGCGGAGTTTCAACGCTTGAAAGCCTTGCATACAATAATACTGCATTTCAGGGAATTGTATGCCCTGTTATGAAAGCAAGGGGAAATCTTGTATATACAGCAGTATATTATTTTAAGAATTTTGTATGCGAATGTATTATGAATGAAAAAATTATGCCGTCTGATGAACTTGCGGAATTTCTTTCATTCAATGCGGAAAAAGTTCTGCTCTGCGGTGACGGTGCGGAAGAATTTTTCAGTCAGTATAAATCGGAAATTTTTCTTGTTGCACCACCGAATACAAGACTTCAGAATGCATGCGGAGTATGTCTTGCATCTGCTGAAAAGCAGAAAATTTCTCCGGAACTTCTTGAAGTATCCTATATGCAGAAAGTCAAAGCTGAAAAAGATTTGGAAAAACATTCTCAAAATGATTGATTTTTCTTTCGGCTTGTGATATAATTAATTATCGTTTATTTTTTTCAGAAAGGAGATTTTTTTAATGATTGCTATTGGCTGTGACCATGCAGGCTATGAACTGAAAAAAGTTCTTATTGAGGCTCTTTCCGAACAGGGCTTTGAATTTAAGGATATGGGCTGTAACGGTGAACGCTGTGATTATCCCGTTATTGCTGAGGCTGTATGCGGTGAAATTACTTCCGGCAGATGTGATAAAGGCATACTGATTTGCGGTACTGGAATAGGAATGTCCATCGCTTCAAATAAAATCAAGGGTATACGCTCTGCACTCTGTTCAGACTGCTTTTCAACTAAATATACAAGGCTTCATAACGATTCAAACGTTATGTGCTTAGGTGCAAGAGTTATAGCATCGGGACTTGCTCTTGAACTTGCTGAAATATTCCTCAGAACTGGTTTTGAGGGCGGAAGACATCAGCAACGTATTGACCTTATTACTGAACTTGAAAACAAATAATCTAATAAAAAAGGAGGTTCTGATTATGTCAGGATTACATATTATTGACCACCCGCTTATTCAGCACAAAATTTCTCTTATGAGAGACAAAAACACAGGCACTAAGGAATTCAGAGAACTTGTTTCCGAAATAGCTATGCTTATATGCTATGAGGCTACAAGAGATTTACCGCTTAAAGAAATCGAACTTGAAACACCTCTTGCCGTTGCAAAATCAAAAATAATTTCAGGCAGAAAAATGGCATTTGTTCCGATTCTCCGTGCAGGTCTCGGAATGGTTGACGGTATAACAACACTTGTTCCGGCATCAAAAATCGGACATATCGGACTTTTCCGTGACCCCTCAACACATAAGCCGGTAAAATACTATTCAAAATTCCCTGATGATATTTCAGAGCGTGATGTTGTAGTTGTTGACCCTATGCTTGCAACAGGTTTTTCAGCATGTGCTGCTATTGATGAGCTTAAAAGCCTTGGAGTAACAAATATCAAGTTTATGTGTATAATCTGCTGTCCCGAGGGCGTTGAGGCATTGCAGAAAGCTCACCCTGATGTTGATATTTATGCCGGAGTTATGGACGAATGTCTTAACGAAAATAAATTTATCGTTCCGGGCGTAGGCGATGCAGGCGACAGAATGTTTGGTACAAAGTAAAAACAGTCATAAAAAAGCGGTTCAGAAACTGAACCGCTGTTTTTTTATTTTTTTTCGTGGAAAACGCCTTCGATGATGTCAGGTATAATATCCTCATTCTGTTTTCTTATTCTCATATCGGAAACTATTCTCATAACGCCCATACCTGCAAGAACTATTCCGAGTATTCTGAAAAGAAATGCAGAAGTTTTGAAAGGATTTATTATAACTATTATTCCGAGAAGTGAAAATGCAATTCCCATAATAAGAGATGTTCCGGAATTTCCGCCATGCTGTTTAATCTGATATGAAAGGACAAGCCTTTCAAGACCGTTATAAAGTACGAAACAGCCAAGTACAAGCGGTATTCCGAATTTGACCATATGCGGTATTGCTGAAACGGATATACCGAGGAGCAGACCTAATATGAATTTCATTACAGGATATTCCGGAGCTTTTCCGAGTTTTCCCATAACAAATTTAATGACATTGTATGCAACGATTACCACACCGAAAATATTGAAAATCATATCAATTATTGCGGGGTTGAATATAATTATTATGCCGAGTATAATAATTACTGCCTCAAAGCTGTAACGAAATTTTTTAATATTCATATAAAAAATCCTCCTAAATAAGAACGGAAATTAATTTCAGATATATTCTTACAAATATATTTGATTTCCTGTATATATTTCCGGCAAGTTCCTTTGAAAAGGCTGATAAAAATTCAAGTTCTTCCTTAGTAGGTTCAGAGTTTCCGAAAGCGGATTTCATAGCAATTCCGCTGAAAGAGGAGAAACAGCCTTCCTTGAAATATTCACCGGAAAGTTTTTCTTCAACAACATCGGAAAATTCACTGTACTGAAGATTATCCTGTTTTAATTTAAGATATTTCAGCAGTTTTATGACATACCTGTAATTATTTATCACACGTTTTCCGGAATTTCCGGAATTAAGCCTTTTGCTTCTGATACCTATTATAATCCATCTTCTTGCAAAAATCAAGAGGAAAACAAAAATAACTGCAAAAATTTTTTTAAATGAATCAGAAATATTTCCGTTGCCGTCCGGAACGGGTATTATTGCGGAAGAAACAGTATTTTCAGTTATTTTCAGAGATGTTATAACAGTTGAAGTGATTCCTGTTTTTGAAGTTCCGGAATTTTTAGTTAATGCTGACTGCGTTATGCTTGATGAAGTTAAAACTGTTGTAGTAGCTGTAATTTCGGAGGGAGTTTCAGTAACGGCAGTAGTAACGCTTTCGGGGTGTTCGCTGTCGATTGTAAGGCTTGAATATCCGGCAGTAAATTCGAAGGGAATCCAGCCATAACCGTCAAGATATATTTCTGCCCATGCATGTGAACGGCTGTCAGGTAGCTTTACTGTATAAGAGCCGTCAGGATTTTTATTGCTTTCGTTATAATCATCACCGACTGAAACATATCCTGTCGCATATCTTGCGGGGATTCCTGCCATACGTGCAAGCATTACTCCGGCTGTTGCATAGTGAACGCAGTAGCCTTTTTTGTTTTCGAGCAGAAAATAGTTTGTAAAATCTCTTGTTGAGGGAGTTTTTCCGGGTTCAAGAGTATATTCCACTTCCGAGTTTATTTTGTCCTTTATTTTCTGAAGTGTTTCGAGTCTTTTATATGTCGTTGATACAGGAGCATTTTCAAGAATATCTGAATATTCATTGTAAATTTCCTTGAAATCATCATTGTCGGGATAGCTCAGATAATTTTCATATACAAAATTTCTGTACTGATTTTCAATAAGCATAGCCATCATAGAATTATAGTTTAAAAGCACAGGAAGATTTTCACGGTTGCTTAAAAGCATATTCATATTGTATGTGTCGCTGAAATCTCTTATAGTCTGATTCTGTTCATCAGTAAACTGATGATAATAGTCAAGGTCGATTTTTATATTTGTAAGATTCAGATTTTCAGAAATTTTTTTTATATCCGGAGAATAAAATTCAAATGAATATGTTTTGTCACGGTTTCGTGTTATGGATTTATCATCAATAAAAGAAAAGCTTTCGTCCGGAACTACTGCATACGGAACGTAATATTTACGGCTTTTCTTCTGGGAGCTTATTTTTATTTTACAGCTTTTTTCATATGCAAATGTATCTGTCATATATGGTATCTGCTGAGGATATATATTATATTTTTCAAACATTGCATTGATATTGCTGTATTTTTCACTGTCGGGTTCAAGCCATTCATTGTCACCGTATTCAGATGCAGTAAATCCTTTAAGATAAAGACCGTTTTCAGGAGCTTCATCAAGAGTAATTATCAAATCAGTTTTGCCTTTATATGTAATCTTATTGAATTTTCCGAGTCTGTTGTCCTGATATTCAAATGAAAACCCAAGTGATTCCGTTATATCAGATACGCTTGATGCGAAATCCTCCATTGAAAAGGAATTTATAGCAGTTTTTAATTCCTTTCTCTGCTGTTTGATTTTGTCTGTTCTTTCATAGCCTGTAATATCAATAATTATATTTGTTGCAACTGCCGAAATCATTGATACAGCTATAATCCATATACCGCATTTTTCGGTAACCTTGAATTTCATTTTACGCTTTGGAAAGAATACATCATCTTTACGGGTAAAGCCTCCGCCTCCTCCGTAATATTCACCCAAATCGCTTGTGCAGACTGAAAGAAGTGCGAACCAGTAGCCGGCAGTGAGAACTGTCCATATAACGGGAACTTCAATTCCGTAGTAAAGGCACATTTCGATTATCGGGAATGTTACTGCAACTATTACCAGTATATTAGGTCTGTAAACCGTAAAGAAAAATATTACGGCTGAAAGAATCCATACGGCAAAAATAAGAAATATTGTTATATTATGCTCTGTATGCAGGGGACTTACGGATTTAAAATAATTTATTCCTGTATCGGTAAATTTCTTGTACATGATATTAAATACAAGGCAGAATCCGCTTTTTATCTGACTGTAATATCTGAAAGCACCGAATCCCATTAATGCAAAAGTAACAGGGAATATAATCATAGCTTTTCCACGCAGAGCCGTTGCCGTACCGTAAAGCAGTGCGAAAATAACTGAAAATATCAATACTGTCTGAATATCAAAAGGGATTGTAAATGTATTCAGAAAAAACATTATAATTCCCGAATATCCGCAGAGTGCAATAAAAAGCGATTCAAGTTCCCTTAAATTTTTCCGTTTGTGGCGGACGGACATCGTTATGCTGTCATTTATTTTTATACCGCTTAAATTTATATTTTCTTTTTTCATATTTCACACTCCGATTTATAATTCTATGCCGGTTACTGACTGCGGTATTTTTCCGGCAGTAACAGGAATGATATTTATTTCTTCAAAATCGGGGATATTTTTTTCATCGCTGTTTCCGGAAACGTAAACAAGATTTTTAATTCCTGATGAAACATTCTGATTTATATACATCATAGTTTCTGTATCGGCTTCATGCGATATGCATGTAAATGATGAACATGAAATATCTGAACATTCTGCGAAAAATTCCGCAACCGGATTTTTATTATATCTTATATCTGAATTATTTACAGCATTGAACATAAAATTGCAGAGTGTTTTCACATCATCAATATATGTATCAGTAAACTTTCCGGATTTGCTGTCATAGCTTATTATATAATGCGGGTGTTCGTTTTCAAGAAGAAATACTGAAACTGACATAAGAGTTTCCATAATTGTATCAAATACAGGAAGTGTATATTCAGAATTTTCATAACAGCGTGTATCAGCAAAAAGTATTGTTTTTTCATTTATGGGCATACTTAATTCCTTGACAATAAACTCATCTTTTTTTGAGCTTAACTTCCAGTGAATACGGCTTGGCTTGTCGCCTGTTCTGTATTCATGAAAATCGAATACTTCGGAGGGGTCATCTCCTTGTTTTGTCTGTGAGAATTTACTGCTTTCCTCGTCCATATAGCAGGAATCAGAAATATATCCGTTTATTTCCTGATATGCGGGCATTATAGTTATTTCCGTCTGAATGTTTCGTGCAGTATTTGCCTTGAAAAGCCTTATCGGGTCATATATCATAACGAAATCGGTGCGGATTTTTATTTTTCCGCAGAATTTTGAAGTAAGCTGAAAGTCAATTTTCTGACAGTTACGGCTCTGTATCGGAAAATAAAGTTCAACTGTATTTATATCGCCGTTAATAGTATTCTGATATTCTATAACTGCCTCCGCCTTCGGAACAGGAAAAATGCTTTTATTTTCAACGTTAAGAGTGACAGTAAATGGCTGACCTTTTTCAGCAGTTTTTTCCGATACGGAGAAATTTATTTTAAGAGCATATTTAAGATATGTTACCCATATAAAAAGAAATATCGGTATAACGCATGAGATTACAAGAAGAACTATTGAAAAATCCCATATATAAAGGATTCTGAAAAATATGCTTGCCGTTATCAGAATCAGAAACAGAATTTTCATTATAATCATAATTACTTACCGCCTGCAATTTTCGGAACGGGAGTTGTTTTTAATATATCAAGTATGACATCATCGGGAGTTTTGTCATTCAGCTTTGCCTTTGAATTTAAAATTATTCTGTGTGCGAAAACATCACGGCATATATAGCTTACGTCATCAGGTATAACATAGTCACGCCCCATAGCAAGAGCAATTCCCTTTGAAATATTCATAAGGGCGAGAGTACCTCTCGGACTTACACCGAGCTTTATTAACGGGTGATTTCTTGTGGCGTTTGCAATGCTTACTATATATGAATATATTTTGTCGTCTATATAAATATTTGAAACAGCGTTCTGAATTTCTATGATTAAATCGCTGTTTGCAACCTGCTTAACGTTATCAAGTGGATTGGAATTATATTTTGATTTCAGTATTGCAATTTCTCCCTCTGAAGTAGGATAGCCCATGCTAAGCTTTATCATAAATCTGTCAAGCTGTGATTCGGGAAGAAGGTGAGTTCCTGCCGAACCTATCGGGTTCTGAGTTGCTATGACCGTATAAGGTTCGGGGAGCTTGTATGTAATTCCGTCAACGGTTATATTTTTTTCTTCCATAAGCTCAAGGAGTGCTGATTGTGTCTTGCTTGAAGTTCTGTTTATTTCATCGGCAAGAAAAAGATTGCAGAATGCTGAACCCTCCTTAAATTCAAAAACGCCTTTCATTTTGTTGTATACATTAAAGCCTGTGACATCGGACGGCAGAACGTCAGGCGTAAACTGCATTCTGTTGTGTTTCAGATTAAGAGCCTTTGAAAATGCAAGTGCAAGAGTAGTCTTTCCTACCCCCGGAATATCTTCAATAAGAATATGACCTTTACAGAGCATTGCAAGCATAGTTTTGATTATAACAGTATCCTTTCCGATTACTGCCTTTTTAACTTCGCTTACTATTTTGTTAATCTGGCTTGTATAAAAATTTGCGTTCATGTTTCCTCCTGAATTTAAATGTTTATGTACTTTTAAATTATATCACTGTATATATAAAAAATCAACCCTGAAAAAAACGGATACTCAATTATAAGTATCCGTTAAAATTCCGATATGAACTGATATGCAACCCCGAACCATTCACGCACCCAGTATGTAGGCACAAGCCACGGAGATGTCGGAGCAGATATATTGGATATGTTTTCATATCCGAGATTTTTTGCAATCATTTCCGCACGGAGCTGATGATAGCCGTCAGTAACTATTACTATATCACTGCAAAGGTTACTGTTTTCGATAATGGATTTTGAAAATTTCAGATTTTCAGAAGTAGAGGCGGATTTATCCTCCATAATAATTCTTTCGGAGGAAATTCCCTTTCCGCAGAGATAGTCCCTCATGCATTTTGCCTCGCTCATAATTTCATCGTCACCCTTTCCGCCTGATACTATAACGAAAGTATCGGGATTTGCGGAAAGATATTCATATGCCGAATCAAGTCGTCTTTTAAGCATAAGGCTGGGGCGTCCGTCCTTTACTCTGCAACCGAGAACTATTACTGTTGAGTCTTTATTCTGCGGATAGTCATTAACGCTTCTAATCATAAATATATTTATTGTCAGCAGAATTATAAATCCGATAACGGCAAATATTCCCGATATTATAAGCAGAGGCTTGGGAATTTCTGAAATAATATCCGGTTTTATTAAAAGAAAAGCAAGCAGAGATGTCATAATAATTCCGGCAATATTTCCGATGTTGCATATTCCGGCAAAAAGAGGAGCTATGAAAAATGCAAGCAGAATCAGAAGTATTACAAGCGGAATTAATCTTGATAAACTCATAAAGCCTGTTTGAGAGCTTCTGAAAGCTGGTCAGGACATGAAGTCTGTTTCATACCGCATTTAATTCCTTCAAGTCTTTTTATAACGCTTTCAACGTCCATACCCTCGACAAGGCTTGCGATTCCTTTAAGATTACCGTTACAGCCACCAGTAAACTTAACGTTTTTTACAATGCCGTTTTCAACTTCAAAGCTGATAAGTCTTGAGCATACGCCCTTGGGAACATATGTATATTCCATAGAAAATATCATTCCTTTCTTTTTATATTATATATTATTATATATCATATTCCGAAAAAAATCAATAGAAAAATAATATTTTTGAAAGAGTATTCGGTAAATTTTAAAAAATACTGTTTACAAGAGTAAATTTTTATGATATAATGAATACTGATTAAATTTTCATGAAAGGAAGTTTTTAAATGAGTGCCAGTAACGGAAAAGGAAAAAAGAAACGCCGTAAACTCAGATACGACAGAGTTATTGCTGTCGGAGTTCTTTTTATAATTCTGATTGTTCTGCTTGTTTCATGCATAGGAAGCTGTTCCGGAAAAAATGATGAAAGTTCCGTTGTAATTTCATCACAGCCGGTTCAGAATACAACTGAAGAATCATCACAGGCAGATAATACCGAACCTGCAGAAATTACTGCAACTGAACCTGTTACGGAAAATCCGGATTTTACTGTTCAGAAGCTTGAATATTCCGAAATTAACAAGGGCGATTTGGTTCTTGTAAACAAAACTTATGAATATAAATTCACAGAAGATTTGAATATTGTTGATATATACAGCAACAGAAACGATTACTATACTGTCAAGGATATGGAAGTATCTCTCGAAAGCAGTGTTATAAATCAGCTCAATGCTATGATGGAGGCTTACTATAAGGCAAACAACAATACTGATATAAGAGTTATAGAGGCATACCGTTCAAAGGAGGAACAGGACAAGCAGGTCAGCGGAAATAAAACTGATGTTACAGGCGGATATTCCGATTACAATACCGCAAGGAGCTTTGCACTCGGTTCTTTCCCCGCAGACGGAACTTCCTATTATCTGCTTGATGAGGGAGTTTATTCATGGATTTATGACAATATGCAGAATTATGGCTTTATATTAAGGTATCCCGTAAGCAAGGACTTGATAACAGGTATGCCGTCAAGTACATACAGATTCAGATATGTGGGAGTTCCTCACGCAATATATATTGCACAGAATAATCTTACTCTTGAGGAGTATATTGAAAATATAAAGTCATACAATAAGGATAAACCCCTTAAAGTCACTGACGGTACAAAAAATTATGATATTTATTATGTCCCTGCAAATGTAAACAATGTTACGGAAGTTCCCGTTCCGACAGACAAAACATATACAATATCAGGCAACAATATAGACGGCTTTATAGTTACGGTTACGCTTAATTAAATTCTTTCAGGAGTACAGGAAAGTTGAAAAAATCAGCCTTTATTTTATCCCTTGTTTTTGCACTGTCATTTCTTGTATCATGCGGAAGTGATACAAATGACGGAAGCGGTGAAATGTTCGATGCATCACTCTATAAGAATCCTCAGAGCCTTGACCCTCAGATTGCTGATGATGTATCATCAAGAACAGTAATTTCAAATATGTTCAGCGGACTTCTTTCACTTGATTCTGACGGTGCTGTTGTAAATGACAATGCCGAAAGTTATGAGATTTCCGCTGACGGTCTTTCATATAAATTCAAGCTACGGAAAGACAATTACTGGTTCAGGGATACTGACGGTGACGAGGATTACAGCGAGGGCGAATATTTTCCGGTTACGGCACATGACTATGTTTTTGCATTTCAGAGGCTTTTCAATCCGGAAACAAGGTCGGAGCTTGCCGGAAATTTCATCTGCATAAAAAACAGTGAAAAAATTCTGAACGGCAGACTTTCTCCGGAGGAAGTCGGTGTATATGCCGAAGATGACTATACGCTTGTATTTCAGCTTGAACATTCAAGTGCAGATTTCCTTAAACTTCTGACAACTACTCCGGCACTTCCATGCAATGAAGAATTTTTTTACAGTACAAAAGGCAGATACGGTCTTGATGAAGATTCAGTAATTTCAAACGGTGCGTTTTTTATGCGTCAGTGGTTCTATGACCCCTATGGAAATCACAATATACTTTATATGAAACGCAACAGCGTAAACAGTCAGTATGATAAAGTTTATCCGTCTTATTTAAGTTTCAGCATAGAGGATTCTCAGGAGGATATAAATTCCGAATTTATTTCCAGTGATTTGGACTGCATAAGCACTCTCGAATTTGACAGCAGATTTTCAAAGAAAAAATATTCATATGATTCATACCGTTCAATAACGCTCGGACTGATATTTAATAAAAAAGACCCGATATATTCAAATGAAAATCTCAGAAAGGCTCTTGCATACGGAATAAACAGGGAATCCGCAAAGGAAAAAATCGACAATGATGTCGAAATGGCTGGCGGTCTTATAGCTCCGGCAGTCACACTTCTCGGAAGAAGTTACAGAGAACTTTCGGCAGATGATACGCTTTCCGTATATGATGAGAAAAAGTCTCTTGAATATCTTGAAAAAGCAAAATCGGAACTTAACCGTGAAACTTTTGACCCTGTAAAAATTCTTGTATGCAATGAAAGTGTCAATCCCGATGAACTTCACGTTCTTTCACAGCAGTGGAGTGATTTGCTCGGAATATATATAGGCATTGAAGAAGTTACAGAAAAAAATTTCTATTCACGCCTTGACAAGGGAGATTATTCAATAGCATTATATCCCGTTACAGCAGACTACAACAGCGGAATTTCATTTCTTTACCAGTTTGCAAAAAATCCGTATTTTGATATAAAAGACGATACAAAACAATCAATAACGGATTTATCTTATATCGCAAATGCTCAGGATTATGTAAGTGCATTTTCTGATATAGAAAAGGATATTCTTAATCAGTATTGCTATATTCCGGTATTCTATAAAAATACCTATCTTGTAATGAAATCCGAAAACACGGATATTTTATACGAACCTTTTTCGCAGGCAGTAAATTTCCAGTATGCGAAAAACTTTGATTAGCTGGAGGGGACTCTGCCTCCTCCAGACCTCCCCCGCAAGCTTTTTTGAAAAAAAGCTTGACCAAAAAACTTTTATTAAATTTTAAGGGCGGAATTTTGTTTTCCGCCCGTTTTTATTTATTTTTTTCTGTTATTATGATGTCATAGATATTATGAATTTGTGCCGGATAGCTTTCGGAAGTGATTGTCTCACCCTTACAGCCTGTAAGCAGTCCCGAAATCAACATACATACAATAAGAATTTTTTTCATATATATCACCTCTGAAAAAAAGTTTTCGGTCAAGCCTTTTTCAAAAGGCTTGCAGGGGAGGTTCGGAGGGGACAGCGTCCCCTCTGAAAAAAATTACTGTCTGTATTCGTTTATAACTCTGATGATTATATCGTAAAGCTTTTCGACTTCATAGTCGCCTATTATAGGTTCAAGATGTGAATCGCCTATGCCGGAATCATCTGTAAGAAAAACATAAGTACCATTAGTGCAGATACTCAATGCACGTCCGAAAAGTTCGGTATCACGGTCGGAATTTGAAGATACTACCGGAATAATTCTTATACCCTTTTCGGAAGCGGTTTTTACTGCATTGTTAAGCATATCAAGGTTATCACGGTCGGAGTGCGGAGGAGCGTCAAAAATCATAAATGCAAGCTTTACGGAATTTTCTCCCCAGTCGGATTTATTCATAGTTTCGTCAAGAATTTCCGTAACGGCTTCGGGAGTATCTCCTCCGCCGTCAGCACGTTCGTTGTTGAGAGTCTGCTGAAGTTCGGATATATCATTTGTGAAATCAAAGCACTTTGTAACATAATCGTCACCCTCATCACGATAGAAGTTTACGGAATATCTTACGTTGTCAGTACCTGTTTCGTTTGCAATAGCTGAAAATTCACTTTGTAGGAAAAGCATTTCATCGGACATTGAGCCTGTCGAATCGACTATAAACATAATATCAGTAGCGGGATATAATTCGCCTGTTGAACTGAATGTAATATCAGTATTTTCCGGAATTGCCGTAACAGATGAACCTTGTCCGCCCTCGGAAGAAATTTCATTTTTTGCGATTTCAAATTCCTGAGATGTTTCCCCGAATGATACACGGAATTTTTCCGGAAGATTATCATTTTCATAGAAAAGATATGCTTTTCCGTCCTTGTCAGTTATTGAAGTCCATATTACAGAGCCGTCAGCGGAAAGCATTTCCACTCTTGCATTAACGGACGGTTCACCGGATTCATTTTTGACATTTACCTCTGTACGGTTTACAGGATTTATATTGAATACCGGAAATTCTATCGTATTGGAGTTTACAAGATTCTGAAAAAATCCCCAGTTATCATTGTCGTTCCATTCTCCGGCAGTAAGGAGTCCGGCTTCAGGAGTAATTTCTGTAGGTTCTTCAATAGGTTCAATTGCAGGTTCTCCGGCAGGCTCACCGGCAACAGTATCCATATCAGTTTTTTTGAAGGACATTTCGCTTTCAGAAGCTCTGTCAGCTATAAATTCATCATCGGCAAATTCTTCGGCTACTTCAGCATATTCTTCAGCGGGAACTTCTTCAGCAACAGATGAGGCGGAATCTTCTTTTACTATTTCTGCCGAATTTTTTTCGGGAGCTTTTTCTCCCATAGTCAATGATGTATCTGTCATATCTGCACCGCAACCCGTAAAAAGCGACATAATAAGCATACATGATACTGAAAGTGCTGATATTTTTATTTTATTTTTCATAATGATTACTCCTTAACCTTTTTTACTAAATTTAAAAATTCCTGTTTTGATGTATCATCAGTATTGAAATTTCCGAGTCTTGAAATAATATCCTCATAGCTTGAATTTCCCTTGTATTCGGAATCTTTCAGAAGCATACCAAATTCCGCAACAACTCCGGCGAAAATCAAATCATCGGAGGGGGTATCAGATATATATGATTTGTCAATCATTGTTTCATCAAGAATACTTTCATCGGAATCTATCGGCTTATAGCGTGTTGATACCTTGCATATTTCTTCTCTTTCTGAATCTTGATTCTGTGAAAATTCGAGATTATATTCGGGAATTTCCTGTTCAGAACCTGTGAGTGCAACCTCATAAAGAACAGTAACGCTGTGACCTGCACCTATTTCGCCAGCGTCCTTTGAATCGTCCTCAAAGTCGGAAGCGTTAAGCAGTCTGTTATCGTAGCCTATAAGACGGTATCCCTTGACTTGTGACGGATTAAATTCTACCTGAAATTTGACATCTTTTGCAACTGTGAAAAGAGTTCCGCCCATTTCGTTTACAAGAACTTTTTCTGCTTCATTGACAGAGTCGATATAGCTGTAATTTCCGTTGCCATTATCGGCAAGAGTTTCCATTTTGTTATCCTTTATATTGCCTGTACCGAATCCGAGTACAGAAAGATATATACCGCTTTTACGTTTTTTCTCCACAAGTTTTTTAAGTTCGCTTTCGCTTGTAATACCAACATTCAAATCGCCGTCAGTAGCAAGTATAACACGATTGTTTCCGCCCTCAATGAAATACTGTTCAGCAAGAGCATATGCGGATTCAATACCGCCCGAACCGTTTGTAGAACCTCCGGCAGTAATTGAATAAAGAGCGTCAAAAATTTCATCTTTCTGATTTACCGTTGTACCTGATATTAGTGTATCATTACCGCTTGCATATGTAACTATTGAAATCCTGTCATTTGGATTCATATTTTCGGTAAGCATTGCAAACGCTGACTGTACAAGTGGTAACTTGTCCGCACTGTTCATAGAACCTGATGAATCTATCAGAAATACAATATTTGAATCAGGCATACTTTGCTTATCAAGTTTTTTTGTCTGTAATCCTATACACATAAGCTTTGTATTCTGATTCCAGGGGCAGTCGGATATTTCAACGGACGTACTGAAAGGTGTATCGCCCTGAGGTTCGGGATAGTCATAAGAGAAGTAGTTAAGCATTTCTTCGATTCTGACAGCACCTTCAGGTATTTCCTGACCATTATTAATAAAGCGTCTTATATTTGTATATGAAGCTGTATCGACATCGGCTGAAAAAGTTGAAAGGGGTTCAAGCTGAGGATTTTTGAATCCCGATTCCGTAACCGAATTATATTCCTCTGTATTCATTGGCTGATTTATTTCAGCGTCCAAATTCTCCTGCACTTCTATGTAATTCATACCGGCATTTTGTTCCGAAGATTTTATATCATCATTCATACTTATATCCTGACCGCAACCTGTAAAAAGCGACATCATAAGCATACATGATACTGAAAGTGCAGATATTTTAATTTTATATTTCATAAAATATACCTCCTTTATAAATATAGTGTAAAAAAATATCAGAATTGTTTCGGGGCATAAAAAATTTTCTGATTAAATTATATCAGAAAGAAAAGTAAAATACAATAACAGAAAATTTACATTTTTTTACAGAATATTTTTAAATGGTTACATAAATCTGACAAAAATTACATGTTGCAAAAAGCAAAAAACAGCATAAAATATTATAGCGAAGGATTAAACTTTACGGTTTCGCAGGAAACAATGCCCTTTGAAGTGGTGTAATAACTGCCCGTGAAAAGCTTCAGGGCAGTGCAGTTTAATTTTTCGCTTTAATATAGATTTGACTGCCCTGTTAATAAATGGGGCAGTCGTTGTTTTTTATATTCAGAAAGCATGCTCGGACTTGCGTTTTTTAATTTCTTCCGCAATACGCTGATATTTCATTTTTGTAGCCATTCCGCCACGGATATGGCGTTCCTTTTTATTTATTTCAAGTATGCTTTTAACTTCCCTTGCAAGTTGCCTGTTTATTTCAGGAAGTCT
>JAEDMB010000104.1 GCA_016303235.1 Oscillospiraceae bacterium | reverse complement strand
GCGAAACAGAAATTTCAGCAGAAAATATCAGAATTTTTGAAGTGAAATAGTTGAATTGAATGATTTTTTTTGATATAATATATTTATACGGACGGAATGTCTGAAAAGTCATTCCGTTCTATTCTGAATTTGCGGAGGATTTTTTTATGAAAAAGGACGATTTAAAAGCATATATCAAAATATCGGAAGACGCTGTTGCAAAAATTGCAGAACTTTCGGCTCTTGAAATCAAGGGAGTTTCAAAAACAGATAAAAAATCTGTTTCAGTCAGAAATCTTGGCGGAATCGTGGAAATAAATATTGATATATTTGTAAATGCTCCGGAAGATGCACAGTCCGTTGCGGAAAAAGTTCAGTATGCTGTCAAGGAAAGCGTTCAGAGTATGACAGGAATCCCCGTTTCAAGAGTGTGCATAGGTGTAGCCGGAACAGAATGACATTGAGAATAAAAAATTTTCCGGCTTTACAAAAACCTTAAGTAATGCTATAATAAAACAGGAATATTTATATACCAAAAAGGAGAGTTAAAACAAATGACAAGACGTGAAATAAGAGACAGTGCTTTTAAGATTATATTTGAAAGCCTTCTCCGTGATGACTCTGTTGAGGAGCTTTACGAAATTGCAGAGGAAATCGATGAAATTACAGTAAATGATGATGTAAAAAAGCTTGTTGAAGGTGTTTTGTCACATTCAGATGAGCTTGATGAAATTATATCAAAATACAGCAGAACAAGAGCATTGTCAAGAATTTCAAAGCTTAATATTGCAATACTTCGTATAGGACTTTATGAGGCTATTTATGACGAAAAAACTCCTGTAAATGTTGCAATAAATGAAGCAGTTCTTGTTTCAAAAACGTATACATTCAAGGAGGATACTTCATTTATAAACGGTATCCTCGGAGCTTTCGCAAGAGACATGGAAAGCAGAGAATCAAATGGCTGAATATCTCGGAATAGATACAAGCAATTATACTACGTCATGTGCCGTATATGAAAGCTCTGAAAATAAAATCATTCAGCAGAAAAAACTTCTTCCGGTAAAAGAGGGACAGCTCGGACTCCGTCAGAGTGATGCCGTTTTTCATCATACAAAACAGTTGCCCGAAATGATTGAAAAGCTTTTTGATTCCGGTATTTCCGGAAATATATGCTGTGTTTCCGCATCTTCAAGACCGAGAAATGCAGAGGGTTCATATATGCCGTGTTTTCTCTGCGGAGAGGGCTTTGCACGTTCATATTCGGCAATTGCAAAAATACCTTTCTATTCAACATCTCATCAGACAGGACATATACTTTCTGCCCTTTATTCCGCCGGACATCTGGATTTTACCGAAAGAAAATTTATAGCCTTTCATGTAAGCGGAGGAACTACTGACTGCCTTTTATGTGAACCCGATTCGGAAAATATAATAAATATCAGTCAGATTTCATCATCTCTTGATTTGAAGGCGGGACAGGCTGTCGACCGCATAGGTCTTATGCTCGGACTGAAATTTCCATGCGGAAGGGAACTTGAAGAATTTGCCGTTAAATGTTCCGAACCTGTGGGAAAAATAAAGCCTGTACTTAAAGGAATGAACTGTTCGCTTTCCGGACTTGAAAACAAATGTCATGATATGCTTGAAAAGGGATTTCCTAAAGAATATATTGCAAGGTTCTGTCTTGAATTTATTGCCTTTACTGTTTCCGCAATGACTGAAAAGGCAGTTGAAAAATTCGGAAATATTCCGGTTGTATATGCCGGAGGTGTTATGTCGGATATAATTATACAGAATATGCTTTCCGGACGCTTTGAGGCTTATTTTGCAAAGCCTGAATTTTCATGCGATAATGCTTCCGGAACGGCTCTTTACGGCTTTTTTAAAAGTCAGAAAAAATAATTTTTCGGGGGATTACTATGAATTTTAATGATAAAATGAAATTCTATGCAGAATATACGCAAAAAAAGCTGAAAGAATATAACTGTCCTGATTCTGATACAGAAAAACAGAAAACTCTTATTGACGCTATGAATTATTCGCTTGAGGCAGGCGGAAAGAGAATCCGTCCCGTACTTGTTTATTCATTCTGCGAGGCATGTGGCGGAGATTATAAAAAGGCAACTGCTCCGGCATGTGCAATAGAAATGATACATACATTTTCACTGATACATGATGATTTGCCGGCTATGGATAACGATGATTTCAGACGAGGCAAGCCGTCATGTCACAAGAAATTCGGTGAGGCTGAGGCTATTCTTGCCGGAGATGCCCTCGCACTTCTTCCTTTTGAAATTATTTCCGGTGATGAAAATCTTTCAGCTGATGAAAAAGTAAAAATAATTTCCGTACTTTCAAAAGCCTCCGGAAAATCCGGAATGGTAGGCGGTCAGATGATAGATATGGAAAACGAAAGGCGTTCAGACGTTGACGAAGATAACCTCATAAACATGTACAGAGGAAAAACAGGTGCTTTAATTATGGCATCATGCGTTATGGGGTGCATCTGTGCGGGTGCTGATGAATTTCACATAAAAAAGGCAGAGGAATACGCTTATAAACTGGGTCTTGCCTTTCAGATTATTGACGATATACTTGACGTAACAAGCACCTCTGATATACTCGGAAAGCCTGTCGGAAGTGATGAACAGGAAAATAAAACTACTTTCGTTACTCTTTACGGAGTTGAAAAGGCAAAACAGATTGCATTGAAGATTACAAATCAGGCTCTTGAAATGCTTGAAAACTTTGAAAACAATGAATTTCTTAAAGAACTTACTGATATGCTTCTTAAACGCAGTTTCTGATAATATTTTTTATACTTCAGATGAGGGAGGGAATTAAAAAAGAATATGAACAGCGAGGACATTAAAAATAAAAGAATACAGCTAAAAGACTTGTCACTGCCGGAGGATTTGAAAAACCTTGAAATACAGCAATGTAAAACTCTTTGTCATGAAGTGAGAAATATTCTTGTTTCGACAGTCTCAAAAACTGGCGGACATCTTGCATCAAATCTTGGAGCAGTCGAGCTTACACTTGCTCTGCACAGAAATTTCAGTTCGCCGGACGATAAAATAATATGGGACGTGGGTCATCAGACGTATACACATAAAATTCTTACGGGAAGAATGGATAAATTTTCAACTCTCCGACAGGAAAATGGTATTTCAGGATTTCCCAAACCAGAGGAATCAGAACATGATATATTTATAAGCGGTCACAGCAGTACATCAATATCAGTTGCATGCGGTGTTGCGGAGGCTATGAAACTTCAGGGGAAGGATAACTATACAGTTGCCGTTATAGGTGACGGTGCTATGACGGGCGGAATGGCATATGAGGGACTCAACAATGCCGGAAAGTCAAATAAAAATCTTATAGTGATTCTGAACGACAATGAAATGTCAATTTCAAAGAATGTCGGTTCGCTTGCAAAGTATCTCACATCTCTGAGAGGAAAAGAAAAGTATCTTCATACCAAAAGAGCCGTAGAAAAAACTCTGATAAATATTCCTGTTGTGGGTATGCCTGTTGCAAGGGGAATTAAAAATTCAAAGGACGCTTTCAGGGACAGGCTTTTAAATAATACACAGTGTACCATGTTTGAAGATATGGGCTTTATTTATCTCGGTCCTGTTGACGGTCATGACATTGAGGCTCTTGATGAGGTTCTGCGTACTGCAAAGAGCTATAAAGCTCCGGTACTTGTGCATGTAAGTACAGTAAAGGGAAAGGGATACCCTCCGGCAGAAAAAAATCCGGGGGAATTTCATGGAATTTCACGCTTTGATATAGTAACGGGAAATCCCGAAGTATCTCTTGAAAACAGCTATTCTTCCGTATTCGGAAAGGAACTTGCAGAGCTTGCCGGCAAAGATGAACGCATATGTGCGGTTACCGCTGCTATGAAATATGGTACAGGCTTACAGTATTTCTGTGAAAAATACCGTGAGAGATTTTTTGATGTCGGAATTGCAGAGGAACATGCCGTTACATTTTCGGCAGGACTTGCCTCAATGGGATTTATTCCGGTATTTGCAGTATATTCAACATTTCTGCAGAGAGCATATGACCAGCTCATGCATGATGCTTCAATAAGCGGAGTTCATATAGTTCTCGGAATTGACCGTGCCGGAATTGTAGGCGAGGACGGCGAAACGCATCAGGGAATGTTTGACGTTCCTATGCTTATGTCAATACCAAATACAACAGTATATTCGCCCTCATGCTATGATGAACTTAAAATGTGCCTTAATCAGGCAATATTCAGAGAAAAAAATATCACCGCTGTACGCTATCCGAGAGGCTGTGACAAAACTGTATTTGACAAGTCAAATCTTAATCTTTCATATACTTTTACTGAAAACTATAATTCCGATATACTTCTTGTATCATATGGAAGAATATATGATGAAGTTTACAAGGCACAGAGTATATTAAACGGTGACGGAATATCATGCGACCTGCTTAAGCTTACGAAAATATTTCCGCTTGATACTGAAATAATTCAGAAATCACTCGGATATAAAAAAATAATTTTCTTTGAGGAAAGCTATGGCGGTATATCGGTTCTTTTCGGAGACTTGTTACTTGAAAACGGATACAAGGGCGATTATATAAAAGTCAATGCAGACAGATTTATAAAGCAGGCATCAATTAAAAGTTGTCTGGAAAAAATCGGTCTGACGTGTGAAAAAATAGTTGAACTTGTCAGAAAAAGGAGTTTTTTAAAATGAACCGTCTTGACAGGGAAGTATTTAAGCGTGGAATTTCTTCAAGCCGTGAACGTGCAACAGTTCTGATAAAAGGCGGAAATATTTCCGTAAACGGAAAAGTATGTATTAAGCCGTCCTTCAGCGTTGAGGAATCCGATATTATTGAGCTTAGCGGTGATGACTTGAAATATGTAGGCAGGGGAGGTCTTAAACTCGAAAAGGCTCTTGCTGAATTTAATATATGCCTTGAAAATAAAATCTGTATCGATATAGGTGCATCGACAGGCGGATTTACTGACTGTATGCTTAAAAACGGAGCTTCAAAGATATACGCTGTTGATGTAGGTCACGGACAGCTTGCCGAATCACTTAAAAATAATCAGAAAGTTGTAAATCTTGAGGGTACTGACATCAGAAATCTTTCTGCAAGCGATTTTGAAAATCCTGCTGATTTTATTTCAATAGATGTATCTTTTATATCGCTTAAGCAGATACTTCCGAAAGCACTGGAACTTCTTTCCGATGATGGTGTTATATCTGCTCTTGTAAAACCCCAGTTTGAGGCAGGCAGACAGAATATCAATAAAAACGGTATAGTAAAAGATAAAAAGACTCATATCCGCATACTTCATGATATTGACAGCTTTTCAAGAAGTATCGGACTTTATCCGCATAAATATATATACTCTCCGGTCAGGGGAGGGAGCGGAAATATTGAGTATCTTGTTAAACTGACAAAATCCGTTACAGAAAAAAGCTTTGATTTTTCTGTAATTGCCGGTCAGGCATTTTCAGAACTATAAACCTAAAAACACGGAGAAATTAGTATGAGAGTTGCAGTAAATTTTAATCCCGAAAAGAATAATGCTCCCGAATGTGCCGAAAAGGTCTGTGAGATACTTCTGAGGGACGGTGCAGAGGTATCAGTAAATCCGGCATATAAGGAAAGATTTTCAAAATATAAAAATATTATATTTGAACCATTAAGCGAATCAGCAGAAAAATCTGATTTTGCAGTAGCGATAGGCGGAGACGGAACTATGCTCCGGTGTGCAAAGAAGATAATCGGGTGCAGTGCGAAGATGATAGGAATAAATACAGGCAGACTTGGATTTATGGCAAGTCTTGAATCTGACAGCCTTGAAAAACTTCTTCTGTTAAAAAGCGGTCAGTATGAAATTACCGAAAGAATGTTGCTCCATGGAATACTTTGCGAAGAATCCGAAAAATATGAATTTGATGCTCTCAATGATATAAATATAAGCGGTATGTATTCAAAGATATGTGATTTCAGTCTTTATTCCGGAAATTATCAGATTGGAAAATACCGTGCAGACGGAATAATATTCAGCACTCCGACAGGTTCAACGGCTTATGCACTTTCAGCAGGAGGACCTGTTATTGAACCCGATTTGGAATGTATTGAAATGAATCTTATCTGTCCTCATTCGCTTTTTTCAAGGGCAATGCTTTTTTCTCCGGAAAGAACTCTTACGCTTTTATGCAAATCCTCAAGCGAAGAATCTCCATTATATATGAGCTTTGACGGTGAAACTCCGTTAAAGGTCAGCAGTAACAGCAGAATTGAAATTTCAAAAAGCAGGTATAAAATTCCTTTTGTGGATTTTGAATCTAAAAATGCTTTTCATGAATCACTTTCAAAAAAACTTATGCAGTCGATAAAATAGGCGGTAAAGCTATCATGGAAAAATCAGATAAGATGTGCGAATCAAGATATGATGCTATTATAAAAATTGTATCCGAACAGAAAATTTCAAATCAGAAAATTCTGCTTGAACGCCTTAAGGAACTCGGATATAATGCAACACAGTCAACAGTTTCAAGGGATATTAAGAGACTCGGAATAATAAAGACATCAGATGATGAGGGTGCTGTAAGATATATGACTTCATCTGTTAATTTTACTGACCAGAGCATATTTGCAGCAGCGATTAAAGGTGCGGACTATGCAGGGCATACAGCCGTTATAAAGTGCAGAACAGGTACTGCACAGGCAGTATGTGCAATGCTTGATACTATGGATTATCCGGATATTGTGGGAACTCTTGCCGGAGATGATACAATTTTTGTGCTTATGCGTACTGAAAACGATGCAAGGCATCTTGTTAAAAAATTCAGAAAAGAACTTCAGCTCAATGATTGACGGAGGAATAAAATGCTAAAGGAAATATATATAAAAAATCTTGCCGTAATCAAAGAGGCTGTCA
>JAEDMB010000103.1 GCA_016303235.1 Oscillospiraceae bacterium | reverse complement strand
CGTATCTGTCAAGCTCTTTTGCCTTTGTCTTGAGCGTACAGCCCGGATAATAACTTATTTTCATATTAATCCCCTTTCTCAGCACATCTGTTCGGGGTGGAATACTTCGTCAAACTTTTCTTCTGTAAGGAATCCAAGAGCAACACAGGCTTCCTTTAAAGAGATGTTTTCTTTATATGCCTTTTTAGCTGTCTTTGCAGCATTTTCATATCCTATATATGGATTGAGTGCAGTGACAAGCATAAGTGAATTGTGCAGATTATGGTGCATTTTTTCACGGTTAGCCTTGATTCCGACAGCACAATTCTTATTGAATGACATAATAGCTTCAGCAAGAAGTCTTGCAGACTGGAGGAAATTATAAGCACATACCGGCATAAATACATTAAGTTCAAAGTTGCCCTGTGATGCAGCCATACCTACTGCAACATCGTTACCCATAACCTGAACGGCTACCATAGTAACAGCTTCGCACTGTGTCGGATTTACCTTTCCGGGCATAATTGATGAACCGGGTTCATTTTCGGGAATAAATATTTCACCGAGACCATCTCTCGGGCCACTTGCAAGCCATCTTACATCGTTTGCGATTTTCATAAGGTCAGCAGCAAGAGCCTTTAAAGCACCGTGAGCGAATACAATTTCATCTTTAGAAGTAAGTGCGTGGAACTTATTTGAAGCAGTTCTGAAATCCTTTCCGGTGATTTCGGAAACTTTTTCTGCAACTTTAACATCAAATCCCTTTGGAGTGTTAAGACCTGTTCCTACGGCAGTACCGCCGAGAGCAAGCTCCTTGAGTTCGGGAAGAGCAGCTTCAAGAAGTTTCTTATCCTTTTCAAGGCTTGAACGCCAGCCACTTATTTCCTGTGAAAAAGCAATCGGAGTAGCGTCCTGAAGATGAGTACGTCCGCTCTTAACTATTCCCTCGTTTTCCTTTTCGAGTCTCTTGAAAGTTTCAACAAGAGTATCAATAGCAGGGAAAAGCTTGTCCTCGATAGCAATAACGGCTGAAATATGCATAGCAGTCGGGAAAGTATCATTTGAGGACTGGCTCATATTTATATCATCGTTAGGGTGAAGAATTTTTTCGCCTGCAATTTCGTTGCCTCTGTTAGCGATAACTTCATTTGTATTCATATTTGACTGAGTACCGCTGCCTGTCTGCCATACTACAAGCGGAAAATGTTCATTAAGAGAACCGCTTATAACTTCATCACAAGCCTTTGAAATGGCATCAAGTTTTTTATCAGTCATTTTTTCTGGCTTAAGCTCGTGGTTTGCAAGAGCCGCAGCCTTTTTGAGTATACCGAAAGCGTGAGTAATTTCACGGGGCATAGTTTCGATTCCGACACCTATAAGGAAATTTTCGTGACTTCTTTCAGTCTGTGCAGCCCAGTACTTGTCGGCAGGAACTTTAACTTCGCCCATTGAATCGTGTTCTATACGATATTCCATTGTAAAAAACCTCTATTCTGAATTATATTTCAAGACCTTTAATAACACTCTTAAGGCTTTCTGCACTCTTGTGGAGGAGAGCAATTTCAGCATCTGTAAGAGGAGTAATAAGCTTGCCCTTAACCTTATTTGCACCTACTACTGTAAGAGTGCTGAGGCAAACGTCATCAATTCCGTATTCGCCGTGCATCATAGTTGAAACTGTAAGAGTAGTATCAGCACCGCTGAGAAGACATTTAACAAGGTGGCATACAGAAATTGAAACTGCATAGAAAGTAGCACCCTTGCTTTCGATTACACGAGCTCCGGACTTGCGGACATATTCTTCAATTTCAGCGTGATTGAGTGCCGGATAAAGTCCCTTGCTTCCTGAAATGCTTGCCTGATAATCGTCAACAGGGATATTTGAGATATTTGCAAGTGACCACGGAACGAATGAAGAATCTCCGTGTTCGCCGAATACATAAGCGTGAACATTCTGCTGACTGATTGAATAGTCTTCAGCAAGCTTTGAACGGAGTCTTGCAGTATCAAGAATAGTACCTGAACCTACTATCTGATTTTCGGGAATACCTGAAACCTTTGCGAAAGTATATGTGAGAATGTCAACAGGGTTGCTTACGAAAATAAAAGTAGCATTCGGGCAGTACTTGGTAATTTCTGGAGCAATCTGCTTTGTAACGTTTACGTTTACCTGAGCGAGTTCAAGTCTTGACTGACCAGCCTTACGAGGGATACCGGAAGTAATGATAACAATATCAGAATCCTTTGCATCGCTGTAATTGCCGGCATAAATAGATACAGATGAGCAGAAGGGAGTACCCTGACGGATGTCAAGAGCTTCGCCGAGAGCCTTTTTTTCGTTGATGTCAATCATAACGATTTCAGAGGCCATACCCTGAACAGCGAGGGTATAGGCGATAGTTGAACCAACGCTTCCTGTACCGATTATAGTGATTTTGTTCATTTTCAATTCCTGCCTTTCATTAATCAGAAAATATTGGCAACGGGAAATAACAGCAAAAAAAGCATAGTTTTCCCGCAAGCCCATAGAAATATTATATAACATAATTCTGAAAAAAGGAAATATAAAAGCTGTATATCAATATTCTTTTATCGATATACAGCTTACTGATTGGATATAAGACAGGAAAGAGAGGTTTTCAGAAAAATATTAGAATAATAAAGCATATTGAAGATTACAGAATTTATCTTAAAGAAAAGACATTCTGAACCGGCAGGCACAACAACAGCTATTATATATAAATATAAATATAATGATATATTATTATATATATTCAATGAATGACACACTGTTTTTAGCTGAATAGAGCTTGTCGGCAAATTTTCTGTCAAGCTCCGAAAATCTGTAACCGTTCTGAAATACAAGCAAATCCCTGTATTTTGAGGAAAGCTGTGAACATTTTCTGTGAATAAGCCCGTATCTTTTCAGAATATATTCCGGAACAGGAGAAGTCCACATAAAGGCATCGGGAATTTTGCAAAGGAGTTCAAGCTGGCTGTCACGCTCATGAAGAATAATTCTTTTTGAAGAAAGATTTTTCTTGCTTACTCCGTTTATATACGGCACATAAGTATCGTCCTGAATAATTTCTATAAGATTTCCGAGTTTTTCGGCTGAAATATCGGAATCACCTGCAAGCGGATTTTTTTCGGACATAATGAGAAGATGTTCAAAAGTCCATATATTCTCACTGCAGATATTTTTGTCACGCAGAAAATCCATAAAATAGCTTTCATAGTCAAGCGGATAGTGAACTATTCCGAGATTATATTTTCCGTCCGCAACAGAATTTACTATGTCAACAGAATTCATACGTTCAACATTTATATTTATATCCTGAGAAAAATTCAGTTCCGAAATAAAATCGGATATGCAAAGGGATATATAACTGCTCCCCGGAACAGCAATGCTGAAATTCTGACATATTCTGTTTTTAGAGATTTTAAGCGATTCCATTTTTTCAATCTGGATAAGAATTTTCTTTGCATACTCAAGAAATTCCTTACCTTTTGCAGTAGGGAAAACGCCTTTTGAAGTTCTTTCAAAAATATCGATTTCGAGAGTATCTTCGAGTTCCTTTATAGCCTTGCTTAAATTTGGCTGAGCCATATATAAATTTGACGCAGCCTTTGTTATAGAGCGTGTACGCTCCACTTCAACGGCATATTTAAAATATAATGTATTCATAAAAATACAGCCTTCTGACATTTTAATATTTATATATCATTATATCTTTTTTTCATTTTTTTGTCAAGACCGGAACGAAAAAATTCATGAGGGCAGACCTTAAGTCCGCCCTCCCTATTATCTGTTATACATATCCGACAAGTGATGAAACAAGAATTATTACCATACATACCGGAACGATATATTTTATAATAAAAGAATACATCTTTTTTGACTTGAATTTTCCGGAGCTTTCAACTTCATCTTCAACAAGCTTTGTTTTTGAAACAAATCCTATAAGAATTGCTGTAAGCAATGCAACAACAGGCATCATAATATTGTTACTTATAAAGTCAAAGAAATCAAGAATCGAGTAGCCGAAAATTGTAACATCAGACCATACTCCGAACCCAAGCGATGACGGAACTGCAACGATAAACGCAAATATCATAATGCCTATGCAAATCTTTTTTCTGCCGAATCTGAATTTATCGGAAATAATAGAAACTATCGTTTCCATAAGTGAAATTGCCGAAGTAAGAGCCGCAAAGAGTACAAGAACAAAGAAAACAAGTCCGAAAATGTGACCGCCTTTCATAGAGTCAAAAACATTCGGAAGTGTTACAAACATCAATGTAGGGCCTGTCTGCAATGCATTCTTATCCCCTCCGGAAAATGCAAACACAGCGGGAATAATCATCATACCCGAAAGAAATGCTATTCCTGTATCAAAAATTTCAATATTTCTTACTGATTTCTCAAGGTCATCATCTTTTTTCATATATGAGCCGTAAGTAATCATAATTCCCATTGCAAGCGACATCGAATAGAAAAGCTGTCCCATAGCTGCAACTACTGTTTTTATTGAAAATTCGCTGAAATTCGGCTTGATGTAATATATAAGTCCGTCAATTGCTCCGTCAATAGTAAGACTGTAAAGAGCAGTTCCCAGAGACATCACTATAAGAACAGGCATAAGAAATTTGCTTACTTTTTCAATCCCCTTTTCAACACCGAGCATTACGACAGCAGAACAGATTACAAGAAATATTGCAAGGCATAAAAGAGGTTCGCCGGTTGAACTTATGAAATTTCCGAAATATCCCTCTGAAACTGCCTCATGTCCCTGATTTGAAAGATATACTCCTAAAAATTTTACTACCCACCCGCCTATTACGCAGTAATAGGGAAATATAATTACCGGAACAAGCGATGCTATATAGCCAAGAAATGAAAATTTTCCGTTTATTTTTCTGTATGCAAGAATCGTACTTTTTCCGGTTTTTCTTCCTATTGATATTTCAGTTATCATCAGCGAAAATCCAAAAGTAACCGCTAAAATAAGATATACAAGAAGAAATATTCCTCCTCCGTATTTTGCGGCAAGATACGGAAATCTCCATATATTTCCCAATCCCACTGCTGAACCTGCTGCAGCCATAACAAAGCCCAGACGGCTTGAAAATCCTGATTTTTTTTCCATAAAAGACCTCCTTAAATTTTTGTGAGACAGAATTATTATATCATTTTGTCCGTGCATTGTCAATTATACATAGAAAATTTTAAACAATAAAAGCACTTCATTTCATAATAGAATAATGAAGTGCTTTTATTTCTGCTGTCTTTTTACTGAATCACGGATTTTAAGGAGTTCAATATATTTTTGCAAATCTTCAATACTTTCATTTGACATATAGTTATAGTCATTCAGCAAATTTACTATAAATTCAGGATATCTCCTGTATGGTTCCTGAATAGTGCTTGCACCAACCAGATAGTCTACAGTAACATTATAGTAAATTGAAAATGCAACAAGCATATCTGCACTGGGTTCTCTTGTCCCGCACTCATAATTGCTGAGCAGTTTTCTTGATATATGTAGCTTATCTGCTACTTGTTGCTGTGTTTCGTTCCGTTGCAAGCGTACTTCTCGCAGACGTTTTTGCAAAAATTCCATATTAATCACCCATAACTATTATAATTATTATTTCAAAAAAATAAAAGATTATGCAACAAAAAGTTCCTTAAAACGCTTGACAGGAACAAAATGTTCCGTTATAATATAAATATCCCAATTCAAAATCAAGGAGGTAATTTATGAACAGGCAATTAACATCGGAAGTCGCAACAGCCCTCGAAATACTTAAACAGGCAAATATTCCCTACTGCAAACAGCTTGACTGTATTTCAAAAATCGGTTCTCTTGAAACGCAGAAAACTGAATCGCACAAAACCAGCAAAACTACAATTATTATGGAATGGATTTTATGTTATGTAGCAGTCGCTTCTGTACTTATTATGCCCTTAAAAACCATAGGCGGATTTATAGGCTTTATATCTGCATTTTTCCTGTGTCCGATACTTAACAAAATGCGTATTAAAATGATAATACAAAAAGCTGACTATGACGGGCGAATCAAGAATCAAAGGGAATTACTTAATCAGTATAAAGCTGATACCACCGAAATTCTTAATTTGCATTTAAGCGAGCTTTCAATAATTCCCGAACCGTATTTCAGAAAGTACAAGGTTGATGAACTGACCGAAATTATAGGCATGTTGCATGAAATTCTTGAATCCGAACGTGCTGACACTAAAAAAGAAGCTTTGAACATACTTGAAAACGATTTGCATAATCTGCGTATGGAGCTTGCACAGCATGAAATACTTTTAAGCAATTCAGCTATTCAGAGAACTATCGAATATAATGCCTGGCAAACTCAGAAAGTAGCTGATTACATTGCTTTGCAGAATTTATTCAGTCCCGCTTAAAAAATATAAATACGGAGGTTTTTATTATGTCAATGTTCGATGATAACAACAAAAACAAAAGAAACAGTCTCGGCGATGATATTTTTGACGGTATCGGTTCAGCATATCCATTCGCCAAAAATTTAAGCGAAAAAATTACCGGTCACACTGTTGAGGGCGAAATGAAAATGCTTAAAGGATTCAGCGATTCCGAATTTGCTGAAATGAGCGTTGAACAGCTTATGAAGTTAAAACGCACATACCGTTCAAGAAGTGTTTTATTTCTTTTCCTCTCAGTTTCCATGATTATCGGCGGTATAATTTCAGTTTTCAAGGGCGAATTAACTACAACAATTATAGGCATTACGTTCGGTGTCTGCTTATTTCTTTTATCAAAGAAATCAAAACAGCAGTGCAGTCTGATACAGAAATATCTTGATGTCGATAAATAAAAAATTTTTTAAAGCAAAAAATCCCGCTGAATTTTAATTTCAGCGGGATATATTTTTTTATAATTCTGTTATTTGCGTTTTAAAGCTTACTTCATAGC
>JAEDMB010000102.1 GCA_016303235.1 Oscillospiraceae bacterium | reverse complement strand
TATTTTCTGTATTTTTTTCTCCGCACGAGCATACAGAAAAAACAATCATAACTGCAAAAGCCTTTAAAAATTTTTTCATAGTCAGAACTTCCTTTCAGTGTTTTTATATACAAGTGATTTTAAACACTGAAAAAGACGAACTTTTTTGAAAAAATCGGACGGATTTTTTTAAAATCCGCCCTTGAATATTTTATTCGGTTTTTCGGAGAGGAAATTTTGTTTCTGCAATAAATACATCTCCGTCTATTTTTATATTGAAATTACCTCCACAAGCTTCAGTGAAACTTTTTGCTATCGAAAGTCCTAAACCGTTTCCCTCGCTTGTACGTGATTCATCACCCCTTGTAAAGCGTTCGGTTATTTCCTCCGGAGTGAATTTCATTTCATAAGCCGATATATTTTTTATCTCTGTTATTACCTCGTTTTGTACTGCGTAAAGCTTTATGTATATTCTTGTTCCGTTCATTGAATACTTAAGAGCATTGTCTATAAGATTCTGATATACTCTGTAAAGCTTTTTTCCCTCTGCATATATGGGAGCTGTCTCCGTCTGAATATCCATGCGGATTTCCCTGCCGTATTTTTCTATTTTGTCCGACATATCCGCTCTGACCTGTTCAATAAGCACTGCCATATCTATATTTTCGGGTGCTATATCAGTATTGCTTGTAGCCTTTGCAAGGTCAAATAAATCAGATACTATTGATTTAAGTCTTGCCGATTTCTGTTCAAGTATCTTTACATAATCAGATGCTTCCGGAGTAAGTTCTTCCGCTGAAAGCAAATCTATATAGCTTATTATCGATGTCAGCGGAGTTTTGAGGTCGTGTGATACATTTGTTACAAGGTCAATTTTCATACGCTCCGATTTTATTTGATTTTCGACCGCTGTCTGTATTCCGTCTGAAATATTGTCAAGCATAAGATTCATTTTATAAGTGACATCTTTCTCCGGAACGCTTGACGGACTGTAATCACCTTTTGTCATGTTTTCGATTCGCTCGCTTAGTTTAGTCATTGACTGCAAATCGTTGAAATTAAGAAATACATACAAACCCAGTATAAGCAAACTGCATATAATTATAATTCCTGTACTTCTGAAATCTATTCCCATAATTATTATAATTATTTCTGCAATACTGCATATTCCCAGTCTTTTTAAAAATTTAAATGCAAATGCATTGTTTCTGATTATATATTTTGCTGATATTCTTTGACTCCATTCTTTTCGGACTATTGCAAAGCCTTTTTTCAGCCATCTGAAAATTTTCTTCAATATTTTTACCAAAACAGTTGTTTCAAGAAATTTACCACATTTGAATTTTCTTGAAAATATGCATAGCAGAAATAATATTCCGGAATATATAACAGGAAAAATCATAGTATACAAAACAATCAGAAAATTCCAGCCTGATTTACTTATTATATGTATTATATCAGGAGATATGAACATTCCGACAAGAATAAGTAATCCCAGTATTCCCAGTATTATAACTTCACTCCATATTCTGTCCACAGAACGGAATACAAATTTATTTTCCTTAACGCTCCAGCCGTCTGCAACTGCTACATATATACTTAATAAAAATGCAAGAATTAAAAACGGTATTATAAATACTATATTTTTTGTAATATTTTCTTCCTGCTGATTTCTTGCAGTCAGATTGTTTTCATATTCAGCTATAAGATTATCTGACGGAATTATTGCTATTTTAAGATTTTCATTACTGCCTTCATATTCAGAAAAATTTGAATAATCAACTTTATGCCATTCGTTTGCCTGTCCGTCATATATCATTATTTCTCCGTTTTTGGGAGTCCGATAAGGTACTATCGTTGTTTCTTCAACTATTTCTTCCGATTCATAATAATCGTTATATTCGTATTCATAATTTTCATAATCAATCGGCAGAGGCGTTGAACCGTCTTTTTTGTAATATATTTTTACTCCGTAGTTATCTGTATAATAGTCAAGTCCAGTTGTATCAAAATCAAACAATGCTACATTCTTTTCCGTTGAATTGAAATTATAGTAATACATTCCGTAGCTTGTACTGTACCACGAATTATAATGCACACCATGATACATATACTGCGGAATATTCGTGTAATCTCCTCTGTAAGAAAGACAATACTGACTATAATTTTTTATAAGTTCCTCATATGTGCTGTCTGTATTTGAAAATACTGAATTTCCGTATGATACATAATATCTGAAATCATTAATATAATCAAGCTCAGGCTTTCCGTTTTCATCAAGCAGACCTTTTTCTGTAAGAGCTGATTTTATTGAGCTTTCAAGTTCCTTTGAACAGGTATATTTTCCCTTTGAATCCGTATTTTTAAGATATGTATTTCCAATAAGCCAGAGCTTATCGAATAAATTCGTCATACTGTCGCTGTATTCATAGCTTTCAATACCGCTTGATGTATAGTTAAAATAATCACTGTTTTCCGCAAATGAATTTGCAAACCCGAACGCACACGCTCCTATTATAATAACTGCCAGTATAAATGCAGTTACCCTTGTTTTTACAGATTTTAAAAGTTTCATCATTTTAATGCACCTCCCGAATTTTTTCAATCTTATAGCCTATTCCCCACACAACTTTAAGATAGCGGGGGTCACTCGGATTGATTTCTATTTTCTCCCTGATATGCCTTATATGTACCATAACCGTATTTTCAACGGAATATGATTCTTCATTCCATACCCTTGAATATATCTCCTCTGCCGAAAATATTCTTCCTGCATTCTTCATAAGCAATTCAATTATTTTAAATTCCGTAGCAGTAAGCTTTACGGGTTCACCGTCCGAATAAAGCTGTTTTTCACGTATATTAAGTAAAAGTCCACCGTTGCGTATGCAGTCGCTTTCCGTTCTGCTGTCTATTGCTCCAAGGCTTAAATATCTCCGAAGATTGGAATTTACTCTCGCAACAAGTTCCATTGGATTGTATGGCTTTGTAATATAATCATCTGCTCCCATTGACAAGCCAAGTATCTTGTCACTGTCCTCCGATTTCGCTGACAATACTATTATCGGAATATTTCTTGTAGCACGTATTTTCATCATTGCGGAAAGTCCGTCAAGCTTTGGCATCATTATATCTATTATAATAAGGTGAACATCATTCTGCACAAGAACATCAAGAGCTTCAAAACCATTATATGCCTTGTAAATTTTATACCCCTCCTTTTCAAGAACTTTCGATATCGCATTTACTATATCTTTGTCATCGTCTACAACAAGTATTGATGATGATTCAAAACTGTTCATATAAAACACTTCCTTCTGAATTTTTTTCTGACTCTGTAACAATTTATTTCACAAACTATTGAATACAAAAATATAACTGTTCCTGTTAATGATGTGACTATTCCTGCTGTCCTGAACGGAGCATGATATTCTATAATTATATTATGTTTTCCGGCATTTATAGGAAATCCTATAAATGCTGTATTTGTTTTATAATATTCAGTATCTGCTCCGTCAACGCTTATTTTAAATCCCTTATCATAAGGTACTGAAAGATTAAACCACCCGTCATGTGTTACGTTTATACTGCCCTGTATAGTATCCCCTTTTGTAAATGCACGGTCTATATTGAAATCATCTCTCTGCATACTTTCAAATGCCGATACATCAAGACTGTATATTTCAAAATCCGAAAGCATATAATTTCCGCCCGAAAACTCAAACATAAGACTTTTTACAGGCTTATCCGAAGATAATATATATGTAAAATCATAATTTTTATTATTATACTTCCAGTCAGGTGCGGAAAGTTTATTTTTAACTCCGTTAACGCTTACTGAAATATCTTCTCTCTTATTGCCTATGCGGTTATCTGCACGGAATTTAAGCATAATCAGATTTTCTGACATATTTTCCGGATTTATAAATATTTTAAACGGCATATCACTTTTTACTTCATATGCCTGATTTACTTTCCTGATTCTGCCCGTATCGCAAAGTCTGTCAAAATTACATGAAATCTCTGTCATTTTATCGGGATATATGGTATTTTTACTGTCTGTATCTGTTATGATGTTTTCAAGCAGTGCTTCTGCCTTTTCATTCCAGTCAAGAGAATTAAATACATCTTCACTCATTATATTTGATGATGCATATCCCACTGAAAAAGCCATGCTGTTTCTGAAAAGATTGTATTTCCCTGTGCTGTCAGCACATGTTTCACCATACATAGGATTATATTTTTCGCTTATTCTGTATCTGCACCCCATCAGTATATTAAATATCTCATTATATGGCTGTGTCTGCAATGCATTGTTACGGCACTGATTTTCTCCTGCTGATGTCTCAAACCTGAATTTTCGGAAATCCTGATTGCTTATTGATGAATATATTGTCGATGTATAGTATTCGTTTCCGTATATGGAATTTACAAGCTTCGGATTGTCATTTGCAAATCTGTAAAAGCTGTAATCTCCGGCAATAGTTCTATCTGTAAGCTCCTGTATTTCATCTGAATAAAATTCTTCAATTTCAGTATGCGTTACAAAATTATCACTCAGATTTACTGATATACAGCATACAAATCCGAATATCACCGCCGGAATATATCTTCTGCAATCCCTGAACCTGACAAGAAAAATCATTGATACGATTAAATCACACACTGTAAGCACTAAAATCTTTTTACTGTTCCCGCTGAAAAGAATATACGAAATTACAAACAATATCATTACTGCTGAAATCTTAAATATATCTTTCCTTCTGATTTTGTTTCCGCATAAAATCAGTGCAAGCGGTATAAACGGTATAAGTATCTTTGAATCAGCATAGAGCTTTCCGTTCAGAATATATACTATTAACGGAAAACACATTATAATAAGAAATATCCATGAAAGTATTTTTCTGTGCTTTTCATCAGAAAATATTCCTGATACTGCAAATATAATCACTGTTCCTGTAAGTCCCATTGAATACGGACTGTAAAGCATATAATCTGCATTTGCATGCGGAAAAATAAGTTCTGTTATATTTAATGAAGATGTTCCCGCCTCCCGACCGCTTAAAAGTGTAAACAGCACCGGAATCCACATAAATCCTGATATGATTACTCCGAGAAATATATATTTTAACATTCTGAAATCTGCCCTGATATGCTTTTCATATGAATTATATATCATATATATGAATATCACCAGAAATACACTTATACTGAAATAAAAACTTACAAGCATTATACAGCAGGAAAATACTGCAAGAATAATTCTGTTTTTAAGGCTGTCCATATCTGTACATACCATAAGTGAACCTATCAGAAACGGCATATACTGGATAAACATTATATGCCTGTGACTGTGATATATTAAAGGTGCAGAAAACATAAATATCAGCGAAATCAGAAACGCCTTGCGTTTATTAAATCTGCTTTTAATAAATTTATAAAAAAGAATACATGATATATAGACAGATAATATACTGACAATCTGTATATATTCCGACATTCTTAGCCCTGGCATAAGATATGCCGGAAAGTACAGAGGATTAAAAATTCCATAATATGCAAGATTATATATATTCTGACCTCCACCAAGCTGTAATGCAAAATCAGGAAAAATATCTCCCGTAGAATAAAATCTTGTCCGGAAATATTCCGGTATAGCAAAATGCTGGTTTATCCAGTCTGTTTCTGAACCCCATGCATCTGCTCCGCTGAAAACAAATACAATTATAAGCATAATTACAAATATGAATGTAAGTATAATTTCATAATTATATCTCTTTATCATTTTAATCCCCATCTCCTCTCCTGTCAAGTTTATAATATCAGACGTTTCTTATTATCGGACTGATATAAATCTTAATTTTTTCTTAAAGGAATGATTTTGTGTTTTTCATACAAAATTTAGGCGAAATAACTTGACTTTTTTTGAATTGTATGTTATAATTACCAAAAACCGTTATATGATAATGTTTAATTTAATCCTGAAAGGAGATTATTTAATGTCAGATTTTTCAAGAAGACTGCCTGTTTATCTGCTTCTCGACTGCTCCGGCTCTATGAACGGCGAACCTATTGAGGCTGTAAGACAGGGAATAAAAGCTTTGCTTTCCGAACTTAAAAGCGACCCGCAGGCTCTCGAAACTGCTTATATATCTGTTATTACTTTTGACAGCTCTGCACGTCAGACTTCTCCGCTTACTGAACTTATGCTCTTTAAAGAACCTCAGCTCAAGGCAAGCGGTGCTACTGCTCTCGGAGGTGCTTTAAATGTTCTCGCTGACTGCATAGAAAATGAAGTGAGAAAATCTACTGAAACTCAGAAAGGGGACTGGAAACCCCTTGTATTTATTCTTACTGACGGCTGTCCTACTGATACAGAGGATTTCAGAAATGCTGTGCAGAGAATAAAATCAGTCAAGACTGCAAATATAATTGCCTGCGGTGCGGGTTCAAATGTAAAAACTGAATATCTTAAACAGATTACTGAAAACGTTCTTATGATGAATAATCTGTCATCAGGCGACCTTGCAAGCTTTTTCGCATGGGTTTCAAGTTCAGTTAAAATGTCCTCGCAGAAACTTGACGAAAAACCCGGCGGTGCTATACAGCTCCCGCCTCCTCCTCAGGGATTTGTAATTGTTCCCTGATTTTTAGGTAAGGCTATGAATGAAAATACATTTAAAAATATTGCTGAAAGTTTCATTGAAGAATACAACAATCTTGATTCCTCGGCAACTGCTGAAGAAATAAGAAATACTGTCGAAATTTTTATACGCAAATATAACGACCTCCTGAAAGATGAAGTTATAGAGCATACAGCCAGTATGTGGAAATATTTTCCCGTTCCCGAAAATCAGCCCGAACCTTTTCCGGAATATAAAACACTCAGATTTGAACTCCCCAGATTCAATATAATTGCCTCAAGAGTAAGAGGAAAAAAACACAAGCATGAAGGTACTAACTGTGATGACTGGTTTGAAGTTTCAAATTACGG
>JAEDMB010000101.1 GCA_016303235.1 Oscillospiraceae bacterium | reverse complement strand
TGTATATCATATCTCAGAAATGCAGAATATACAAGTACACAGTAGAAAAACGATACGAATATTACAAGCCTTGATATTCTTTCAAGAAAAAATCCTGAATTTGCTATTGATACTATAATTGCCATAGGGAAAATTACTATTCCCGACATTACAGCAAACCCTGCTATTGTAAGACTTCCGGCATATTCTATATTATCGTATTTGTAAAAAGCCTTGAAAATTATATACGCTACCGGAAGTATAAGCATAGCAATTATAAAAAGTCTTAAAAATATACTTTTCTGCATTTTAATCAGAAAATTTCTTCTGCTGAAATTCTTTGATGTTTTATTAATTATGGTTACATACAATGCACATGCAATCATTAATACAGCACATACGCATGCAACTATATTGGAAATATTGTGAACTCCTATTCCACTGAAAAATACAGGGCTGTAATTATTCATAGTATAGAAAGGCTGAATCTGTCTCATAGCAAAGTAGCTTACTGCATATACCGGAACTGTTGCAAGCATAAGAATTGCAAGGATTTTTCTTCTTGTAAAAAGATACATTCCGCCGTAGATAATAAGAACATACGGAATTATTGTATATACTGATACATGATAGCAAGCATAGACAATAACCGGAACTATTGAAAATACCTGATATTTTTTATATCCCTCGTCTGTAAGAAATACTATAAAAAGCATAACAAGTACGGCAAGAAACATTTCGGTAAGTGATGATTTTGATACCCATATTATAATCGGAGATACTGCCGTTGAAACGCATGCTATAATATTTGATATATAGCTTAATCTGAGATTTGTGCATACAAACGATACAAGGAATATCGCAAGAATATAGAAAACAGTTTCTATATCCATCATGTTTTTCATTCCGAAAAGCTGTCCCCACATTGCAAGAAGTGCCGGATATGTCGGTATTCCGTGATATATTCCCGATACTTCACTTACATTTCTGTCATAGACAGTATCAGGATAAGTTTCTGACGGTATATCATAACCGACAAGCTTTCCCCTTACGGAATTTTTAAAAGCCTCTCTTTCGGAATCCGATTCAAGCATATGATATTCTTCAAAATCCTGCTGACGGCTGTCAATGCCATTCATAAAATTTATAGCCACGCACTGATAAACACCCTCGTCCTGTCCCATTCCGAAAAGCTCATTTTTATTTGCAGTAAGCGGAAGTGCCATAAGTGAGACAATAATCGGAATAATTACAGAACGCATATCAAAACTGTATTCAAAAAGCTTTCCGGATTTTTTCCGGATATTCATAAACATCATCACGGCAAAACATGCAAAGACAATAAAGAATGTTCCCGCCATTCCTCTGAAAAGCGAATAGCAGTCAATTACAAATAATCCCATAGTGCTTATAATATGCGAGCAGAAAAACATTATAACACTCATAACAGCAGTATATATGAAATTAGCTCCTTTGAATACAAGCGAACATGTTCCGAAACAAAGCAAAACTGAAAGTATTGCTAAAATCAGAAAAGAATTCATTTGAATAGCTCCTTACTTCAAAATATTATTTTGCTGTCTTTTTTCTATTTTCTCAAAAAATTCTTTGTATCTCTGTATAATTACATTCCAGTCAAAATTCTTCACAACGTAATTTTTTCCGTTCTGACCCATTTTTCCGGCAATATCCTTGTTATTAAGAAAATAATCCGTACAGCCTTCAAATTCGAAATAATCCTCAAAATAAAGACCGCCGTTAGATTCCCTTGCAAAATTCTTTGTAACTTCGCAGTGGTCATGAACCAATACGGGACGACCGCACAGCCAGCTCTCCATAATTACAAGCGAAAAACTTTCATTTTTTGACGGCTGACAGAGAAATTCCGATGCTCCTACTGCATCATATTTATCCTGTATATCGACAAATCCCAAATCTATGACATCTTTTTTTATTTTATCGGGAATATCTATATCTCCTCCGCCTATAAGCACAAGCTTTAAATCGGAGTGCTTCGGATTGCGTTTTTTATACTCTCCGAAATATTTTATAAGCGTGTGGACGTTTTTTCCTGTATCCTTTCTTCCGGCATATATTATAAAAGGCTCATGAATATTATATTTTTCCCTGAAGCTTTCGGGATTTGTTTCAAGCGAAATATCCATACCTATTCCCATAACTATTTTTTCCACATTTTCGGTATTATAAACACGTTCAGTGAGTTCGAGTTCGGGACGTGCATTGAAAATCATTCCGGCAACCTGTGAATAAAGTTCACGGAATATATTCATATATATATAGGCTTCATCGTGAAAGCATGGTATCATAACAGCCTTTTCGGGACAGGCTTTTATTCCGAAATATGTAGTTCCGAACATATACGGAATATATACAAAAGCAGTGTATTCTTCCTTGTGTTCAGAAATATATTTATATAAATCGGGACTGTTTACCATTTCATTGATAAATATTTTTTCCTCATCGGGAGAAATTCTCTGACCGTTCATAAGGCGGAGATTAACTTCATCAAATTTCCGGGTATTGCGTTTCTTAGCTTTAAATCTTCTGACGGGTATATCATGAATGATTTCCGTACCCTCCGGATAGTAATTAACGCTCCAGTCACTTACAAATTCCCTTACGCATGTGGTAAGAATTTCAACGTCCATTCCGGCAGATTTAAGATGCTTTGTAACTTCCCTTGTTTCCATTTCAGCACCGCCGGGAATTTTTTCGGCATACCATGGAATTACAAAAGCTATTTTTTTCACTTCAAATCACCGCCCGATATAAAATTTTTAAGCTGTTTTTCAAAAATATCCCTGATTTTTTCATATGAAAAATCCTCAAGTCTTTTTCTCTGACCAGAAATTATAAAATCCCTCAGAGATTTATTATTTACAAGCCTGTCTATAAGCATTGCATTTTCAACAGGGTTCTTTGTATCGGTAAGAATACCGCTTCCGCCGAGAGTATAAGGCACTGCACAGCTTTTATACGCAATAACCGGAACATCAAAGAACATAGCTTCAACAAGCGGAACACAGAATCCCTCATGTTCGCTCATGCACATAAATACATCGGCAATTTTATAGTATGCAAGTATTTCGGGGAATTTTATATGACCTGTAAATATAACGTCATCAAGTTCAAGAGCCTTTACATAATCAGTAAGTCTTTTATAGTATCTTTCCATTCCGTTATACGAACCTACAAGTATAAGCCTTGACTTCGGATTGATATTTTTCTTATAGTAACAAAATGCGGAAATAACGTCCTGCTGTTTTTTATTGGGGGCAATTCTTCCGACAAAAATAATATTTGTCCAGCCGTCACTGAATTTCTTTATTATACCTGAATCCGGTTTAGTCTTATAATCTTCAAACGGAATTAAAATCGGACGTACATCAATCGGACATTTATAGCCTGCATTAATCAAATCCTGTTTATTGAAATCGGAATCGGCTGTACAGTAATCGAATTTATCCGAAAGATGTTTCATTCCGTCAAGACCATACTGTGCATTTGACATAGCAGTCATATTATAGCCGTCAAAGAAATGCGGAGGAGTTATATTGTGATATACCATTATTTTACGGCATTTATAATTTTCAAGCGAATAATTAAGCTTTGAACCTGTTGAAAGATGATATAATATTATATCGTCCTGTGATATATCAGGCATACCTCCGCATAAATCGCTTGCCGTGCCTTTCGGGAGTCTTGAATCAACCGCCTCTGCATATATATGGGTATCGAATCCCATTTCCTTTATAGCTCTGCCGAGTGCAATTGTATCATTTCCGACAGCGTCACCGAATGCAAGAGTCGGAAGAAACTGTATAATTTTCATTTCTGCCCCTCCTGAATTTTTTTCAGTCGGGCATTTTCTGCTTTAAGAGCCTTTACCTGTGTACGCAGTGAATCCGTTTCAAGCTTTGTTGCAGTGAGCTTGAGTTCAAGTTCATCGACTTTTGATGCAAGCTGTACTACATCTATCTCACTATTATTCTGAACATAACAGCTTACCTGATTTATGGCATTTGCACAGTGATAATTAAGTGCATTCTGTTCGGTCATAATAGGCATTATATAGAATTTAACAAGCTTGCGTATTACTTTTTTAATAAAAACCGATATGGGATTTCCTGATATTTCCTTATAAGGTTCAATCTGATTTCTTGCGTTCATATAATCCGCACTCTGTACAAGTGAAGAAAGTTCAAAATGAGTTTCAGTGTGGCTTACTTCCTTGTCAAACGGAACATCTTCAAATGAAAGCATAGAGGGTTCAAGACCCTTTTCTTTGATTTCGGCACGAATCTGATTTACAATTTCATCAACATTTATATTTTCGGACATTTTATATACTCCTGTCTATAAAAATAGAATTTATTCCGGTAAAAGCGTATTCATCATAGCCCTTTGACTTAACATATTCAAGAAGTTCAGTATCTTTCTGACCTGTTACAAGCTTTTTTGAATACGGAATCATTTCAATAATCATAATCATAGGGCGGTATTTTTCAAAATCGATACTGTCGAGAATCTGTCTTTCAAGTCCCTCAATATCAAGATTCAGAATTAACGGAGCTTTTCCGCTGAAATACTCCTCAATAATATCATTTACTGAAACAGTTTCAAGCTGAACGGTTTTTTCTATGCGGGCATCGGGATTTTCAAGAAGTATATCGCTGACATCTCCCACCTTTGACAAGCCGTCAAGATTGAGTATATTGAAATCAAGCTTTTCGCCTGATTTATCGGATATGCACTTGTTTAAAACAATATCTCCGGAACGTTCATTTTTAAGTTCATCAGCAAGCTTTGGATTTGCCTCAACAAGCACTCCCCTTGCACCCTGTTCATAGAAAAAATATGTGTTGCTCATAACTTTCGGGTGATTTGCTCCCAAATCAAGATAACTGCACTCTGAAAGCGGTATGCCTTTCATCGCCATGATATACATTATTATGGAGTCCTCACCCGACTGCGAATATGTTTTTTTATTAAAAAGTTCAAAATCATTTTTTATATTGCTTTCAAGAACTTCAATTCTGTGTGAAAGTTCGATTGTAGTTATATCATCACTGCGTAATCTTTCGTCAAGCTGATTTCTGTAACTGTTAAATTCATTGATATTTGATTCTGCAAGCTGACTGTTGCGGACAGCTTTCTCATTAAGTTCAGAAATATTTTTTTCTGCATTGCTGATACTTTTTGAAAATCTTCTGTTTTCAGATGAAAGATTTTTAATTGAGTCAGAAAGCTGTCTGCTGTCTGTTAAAAGAGTATCCGTGCGGTTATAGAGGTCACGGAGAAAAAATCTGATTATTCTTGTATAAAGGCTTATTTTAGGTTCAGACATATTATTTCACACCCTTTTTGAAAATTTTGCCGTTGACTGACCATTCTGACTGAAGTCTGCAAACGCCTATATCACGCTTTGAAGAAGATACTACAAAGGACTGCACACGTCTTATATCATCAAAAATAATTCCGTCATGGGAATGTACTGCAACATCAAGGAAATACTTTCCAGGGAGCAGACTGTTCTGAAATGTAACGGAAACTTCTCCGCTTTCCTCAATCGGTACAAAGTCATCACATTCTATTGAAACATTAGTGCCGTAGCAATGGAGACTGTCCTCACGGAAAATTCCGTATCCGAAATTCCCCTTAAGACCTTTTTTTTCGGATTTGTATTTCAGATAAACAGTAATTTTATCTTCTGTATCAAATATATACTGCTTTTCGCCTTTTTCATTTCTCATCTGTGCATCAGTAAATCTCACATCGCCTGTTCCCATTCTTACAGCAGATTTGTCACAGAAATCCGGCAGGGATTCTTCCGGTTTTTTTTCGGATTCAGTCTGATTTCCGGCAACTTCCGCATTATGAGTTTTTTCAAGCTGTTCAATGCGTTTCTGCTCCATACTGTAAAGATAGTGTTCATGAACATATTTCGGAATTCCGGATTCTTTAATTAATCCGTCCTCAATCCAGTATGAAGTTTCGCAAATCTGTTCAATCTGTTCAAGAGCATGCGAAACTATTACAATAGTAGTTCCCTCTGCCTTGATTTCTCTTAACTTGTCAAAGCATTTTTTCTGAAAATTCGCATCGCCTACCGCAAGTATTTCATCTATAAGCAGTATATTTGCACTTACATTTATAGCTACTGAAAAAGCAAGTCGCATATACATACCGGAAGAATATGTTCTTACGGGATTATCAATAAATTCCTCAAGTTCTGAAAATTCTATTATATCATTAAGACGCCTGTCAATTTCCTTTTTCGTAAGCCCGAATATTGATGCATTTGTATAAATATTTTCACGTCCGCTCATATCGGGGTGAAAGCCTGCTCCGAGTTCAATAAGACTTGAAACCCGTCCGCACATTTCAATAGTTCCGCTGTCAGGATACATAATTTTAGTAAGCAGTTTAAGTGTTGTGCTTTTTCCGCAACCGTTATGACCTATAAGTCCGATTGCTTCACCTTTTTTTACACTGAATGAAATTCCTTTAAGAACCCATCTGTCCTCATAGTGACTTCTGTTATGGAAAAGTATGCGGTCTTTAAGGTCATTGCCCTTGTCATAATATATTTTGAATTTCTTTTTAACGTCACGGACTTCAATAGCATTATCCTTATCCATTATAATTCCTCCGCAAAGTGTCTTTTGAGCTTAGAGAATACAAGAAAACCCATAAACAATATAACAACTCCGAATCCGAACGCTATCAGAAGCGTTGACAAATCCGGAACTCTGGCATAATATAAAATATCTCTGTATGCAACTATAACAGAGGTCATGGGATTTATATAGAAAAGTTTCTGAATAGTTTCGTTTTCAATCATATCGATAGGATAAAGCACAGGAGTCAGATAAATCCATGCCATAGTAATTATGCTTAAAATATGCTCCATATCACGGAAAAATACAGTTACCGCCGAAAAAAGCATAGCCATTCCGAGAGCCATTATATATTCAACAATCATTATTAACGGCAGACACAGCATCGCAAGCGGATTTATTCCTACTCCCGAAACAATTACGACAAGAAATATTATTATAAAGCTTAAAAGCATATTTACAAAACAGCTTGTCACATATGATATCGGAATTACTTCACGGGGAAAATATATTTTTGAAACCAAATCCTTGCTTGCAATTATCGAATTTGCTCCGCCCTGTACCGATGATGAAAAGAAAATCCA
>JAEDMB010000100.1 GCA_016303235.1 Oscillospiraceae bacterium | reverse complement strand
GAAGCTAACAGAACTCACGAAAACGACACAGGTTCTCCTGAAGTCCAGATTGCTATCCTTACAAGAAGAATCAATGACCTTACTGAACACCTTAAGGTTCACAAGAAAGACCACCACTCAAGAAGAGGTCTTCTCAAAATGGTTGGTCACAGACGTAATCTTCTTAACTATCTCAAGAAAAAGGATATTAACAGATACCGTGCTGTTATCGAAAAGCTTGGTATCCGTAAGTAATTTTTTACTGTTCAAAAAGGCAGAGGTTTGCACTTCTGCCTTTAGATGTTTTTTGCTAAAGATAAGATGTTGTTTAATATTTCAGCTGATTTCAGCTGATTTTTGATGATTTTTTGTTTTACCGGTGCAGTCAGCAAAGCTCTTAGCATTAAGCTGTGATTTTTTTATATCTTCTATGAAGTCAGAGCTTATTGCTAAAGCTTTCAACTGCATCATTAAGGAGAATATTATGTTTGAAAATTACAGAACTTTTGAAACTACCTATGCCGGCAGAAAACTCGTTGTCGAAACAGGAAAGGCATGCGGTCTTTCAAACGGCTCATGCTGGGTAAGATACGGTGAAACAGTTGTTATGGCTAACGTTACCGCAAGCCCTAAGCCCCGTGAAGGCGTTGACTTCTTCCCGCTTTCGGTAGACTATGAGGAACGTCTCTATTCTGTCGGAAAAATCCCCGGTTCTTTTACAAAGCGTGAGGGCAAGCCTTCAGAAAAAGCTATTCTCACTTCACGTATGGTTGACCGCCCTATAAGACCTCTTTTCCCTAAGGATATGAGAAACGATGTTTCTGTCGTTATGACTGTCCTCGCTGTTGACCCCGATAATTCTCCCGAAATAACCGGCATGATTGCCACTTCTATCGCTATTTCAATTTCAGATATTCCATGGAACGGCCCTGTTGCAGGTATTTCCGTAGGTCTTGTTGATGGTGAAATAGTTCTCAATCCGAATGTTGAACAGCGTGCAAAATCCGATTTGAATCTTACTGTTGCCGGCTCTGCCGAAAAAATCGTTATGATTGAGGCTGGTGCAAATGAAGTTCCCGAAGATAAAATGCTTGAAGCTATTATGACAGGTCACGAAGAAATCAAAAAGCTTGTTGCATTTATCAGTGACATTCAGTCTCAGATTGGCAAGAAAAAATTTGAATTTGAATCTCAGGAAGTTGACCACGATATGTTCGATGCTATTGAAGAATTTGCCTCCGAACGTGTTCAGTTTGCCCTTGATACAAATGACAAGAATATCCGTGAAGAAAGACTCGCTCCTATTGTTGACGATATTCACGCAAAATTCGATGAAGTTTATCCCGAACAGATTCCTATGATTGATGAATGTATCTATAAGCTTCAGAAAAAAATCGTCAGAAACTGGCTCTATAAGGGCAAGCGTGTTGACGGCAGAGGTATAGACGAAATTCGTCCGCTTTCCGCTGAAGTCGGATTGCTCCCGAGAGTTCACGGTTCAGGACTTTTCACAAGAGGTCAGACTCAGGTTCTTACAATCGCTACTTTAGGGCCTGTAAGCGATGCCCAGAAAATCGAAGGTCTTGATGAAGAAGATTCAAAACGTTATATGCATCACTATAATTTCCCGTCATATTCCGTAGGCGAAACAAAGCCCTCAAGAGGCCCCGGAAGACGTGAAATAGGTCACGGTGCTTTGGCTGAAAGAGCTTTGGAACCTGTTATTCCGCCTGTTGAAGAATTTCCGTATGCTCTCCGACTCGTTTCGGAAGTCCTTTCATCAAACGGTTCAACATCTCAGGGTTCAATATGCGGTTCTACTCTTGCACTTATGGACGCTGGCGTACCGATTAAAGCTCCGGTAGCAGGAATTTCATGCGGTCTTATAACACTTCCCGACAGCGACGAATTTATGACTATGGTCGACATTCAGGGTCTTGAAGACTTCTTCGGAGATATGGATTTCAAGGTCGGCGGTACTCATAAGGGAATTACTGCCATTCAGGTTGATATAAAGGTTGATGGTCTTACTCCTGCTATAATCAAGGAAGCTTTTGAAAAGACAAGAAAGGCTCGTATTTATATCCTTGATGAAATTATGCTCAAGGCTATTCCCGAACCAAGAAAATCCGTAAACAAGTACGCTCCTAAAATGAAACAGACTAAGATTCCTGTTGACAAAATCCGTGAAGTAATCGGTCAGGGCGGTAAGGTTATTCAGAAAATCTCCGCTGAATGTGACGTTAAAATTGATATAAGCGATGACGGAAACGTATTTATAAGCGGTATCGATGAAAACAACGTTAAAAAGGCTCTCCAGATTGTCCACACTATTGCGAATGACCCCGAAGTCGGTGCGATTTACAGAGGCAAGGTCGTAAGAATTATGAATTTCGGTGCTTTTGTTGAAATAGCTCCCGGCAAGGACGGACTCGTTCACATCTCCAAGCTCGATAAGAACAGAGTCGAAAAGGTTGAAGATGTTGTCTCAGTCGGTGACGAAATCGTTGTTAAGGTTACTGAAATCGACAGTCAGGGAAGAATTAATCTTTCAAGAAAAGATGCTTTGGCAGAAATCGAAGCTAAGAAAAATTCATAAGCTAAATAAAACAGGGCGGATATTTTTTATCCGCCCTTTATTTTTGAGCTATTTCCGAATTGCTGAATATAAGCACAGAATCAAGAATTATTTTTCCGCTTATTAAAGTTACTCTGATTTTATGCTTCTGGTAGCTGACATTTTTCATTCTGTAAAAAGCCTGTCTGTACTGAGTTCCGCCTACCTGAATATTATTGCTTGATACTTTTCTTCCGTCAAATTCTATATCAAGTTCAGCAAATTCAGCGGTTCCGCAAAGTGCAAAGCCGTATCCGGTGTATTCAAGCTCAAATGATGTATATTCTTTCAGAACAACATTAGTACGGTTACTGTATTTATAAGAGGCATTTGAATTTCTTTCGGCATCTTTTGTATAGCTTATCTTTGATGACAGTGCGTCAAGGCGGTCGGCATACTCAACAGTTCCGCTCACGGGATTTACTTTCAGATTACGGAATTTATTTTCATAGAATCCGCTCAGAAGTGCGACACGTCCGCACGGACAGAGTACATTTTTTTCCTCAAAATCGCCGATAAATTTATCATTCAGATATATCATGTATATATTTGCAAGTGCAAGTATTTTTATTTTATTCCAGCGTCTTTTATTGAGATTGTCAATTCTGAATGATGAAACTATTTTGTCCATAAAATATATATCAGCATGACTGTCGGCATATATTCTCACGGAACAGCCACATTCTGCGGTATTTTCGCATGCACATGAGGAATCATAATGAACGCCTATTCCGGCGTAATTGTCTTTTGAAAGAGAATCAAGGAAAAATTCTGTTTCAGCGGAATAATTTACCCATGAATCATCACCGAGACATGTCAGAGGGTTCGGAGTATCTCTGAAAGCACTGTTTTCGGGAAGCATATCGGCTCTGACTTTCTGCTGAAGAAGTTTTCCGGATATTTCAAAGCAACCGCCCAAATCAGTCGTAAGCAGAGGAGCATTTCCCCTTGTGCCTGCAAAAAAATCCGGATAGCAGAAATTATCCTTATAAGGAAGTTCAAGACGTTTCGGCTTGAAAAGAGGTTTTTTTATGGTATCCGTTCCTTTTACAAATGAAGTATCAAGAGTTGTGAGTGTGAGGATTGAACCTGATTTCACTTCAATATAGAATTTGCTTTTAAACGGCTTTTTCTGTGATGTTTTTCTGAACCAGTTTGATGCATAATGATGATTAAGCTGAGGCGGTTTTGTTTCTATGACGTTAAAAATTCTTTCGTCCATACCGCATGCGGATATATCTATATTGTATCCTTTAGACTTTGAAGTATTATTGCAGAATATAACAGTAAGTTCGGATTTGTTTTCCGGCATAAGTGCAAGACAGCCGTCAGACGAAACACTTTCTATAAAACGCCAGCCTTTTTTTATAAATCTTGTAAAATGCATTGTCATAAAGAAACTGCTGTTTACGCTGTAACGTCCCGACCATGGAGTATTTGCTGTTATAAGCTGTGCCGGAAAATGACTTGTACCGCTGTAATATCCTGCTATTGCCGGAAAAAACTGGTACATGGTCATTTTTTTGCATGAAAAAGCCTTTATTATTTCGCAGGCTGTATCTGTTATGCTGTTTTCTCCCGAAATTCCGCTTGAATCGCAGTTTATTGCGAATTTCGGAACATTTCCGGAGGCTCTGCCGTCGGAATACCATATTTCCTTATTGATATTTTCAAAGGCACTTGCCGTATTTCTGAAACTTATAATATCTATGGATTTTCTGAAAGAATCATTTTTCATCAATTCTTCTGTACAGTTTGAGGCAATTATTTTTATTTTTGAATAATCATAAAATTTATGCTTTTCTGATTTAAGCCTTTTTGAAAAATATATCAGCCATTCGCAATCGGTATTTTCTTCACCGTTTCTCTGAGGGCTTATGCAGTCAATTTTCATTCCGAGAAGTCTGTATGCACTTTTTATAGTTTCAAGATACCAGTTATATCTTGCACGGTAGCCGTTTCTTTTGCTTTCCGAAAAGGCATTTTTTACCCAGAAAGGCTCTCCGCAGTGCATAAGCTCAACAGTAATTTCAGGATTTATCTTAAGTGCATCTGATGCAAGAATAAATCCGGCACTGTTAAGAATATTGTTTTCTCCGTCCTCATAACGCATAACAGACGGTTCAGTTCCCGATACGGAATTTACATCTGAACCGATTTCAATTCTTATATGTGAAAGCTCCGCACCGTAATCCTTTTTAAAAAGCAGATTTAAAATTTCGTTATATGCCTCAGGGTGAAGAAGCTTATAGTCAAGAAAAAGCTTTGAAGAACCGCTTGCGGTAGTACAGCCGAATCCTCTGAAACAGGTATTCTGTTTCATATTCATAGAGGAGGGGTCAATATCAAGCTTTACTGTATTTGCCCTTGCAACGGTTCTGCCCGCAAAATCGCTTAATCCTGCAATTATTCCCCAGCCTGCTCCGAATGAAAAATGCTTTGTATTTTTTTCTGTTTCCATTTTGCCCTGCTCCGTCAGATTTGATTATTTTCCGGTTCTGCAATCAGAAATTTTATTTTTTTGCCCTCATCTGTAAACATCTTTTCATGTTCCGTGATGAAATTCTCAATATTGTTTTCACTGTGCAAATCCCATGTGCTGAATTTTATTCTGAAACCAGCCTCACGGAAGTATTCAAACGATTCCTCAAAAAGTTCATCGTCATCAGTTTTGAACCAGAGTTCACCACGGAGAATTTTTTTATAGTTCAAAAGCTGTCTTGTATGTGTCAGACGGCGTTTTTTGTGTTTCTTTTTAGGCCACGGATTACAGAAATTTATATATATTCTGTCTGCACGGTCATTTTCTCCGAAGGTTTCGTGAAACTGTTCTATATTCTGAATAAATATTTTAATATTATCCGTATTTTTTCCGTTTTCCTGACAGCTCTGTTCAATTTTACGCTTTGCAAGTGCAAGCATTTCGTTTTTTATGTCCATAGCTATGAAATTGATTTCGGGATGACTCACAACAATCTGAGAGATAAAACCTCCCTTTCCGCAACCGAGTTCGATATACAAAGGCTTTGAGTTATCCTCAAAAACCGTATTCCATTTGTTTTTGAAATCCTGTGGATTTTTTATGCAGAAAGGACATGCATCGAGTTCCGGCTTTGCCCATGGTTTATGTCTTATTCTCATTTTATATATTCCTCCGTATTATCATAATTTTTAATGCAGATGCAGAAAAATTTCAGGGCGAATGAAAAATCCGCCCTTTTATGTTATTTTATCTGTGCTTCAACAAGACTTCCTCCGCAGTATTTTTCACGGAGCTTAGGCTTTTCGATTTTACCTGTGGGATTTCTCGGAACATCAGCAAAGATTATTTTTCTTGGACGCTTATATCTCGGCAGAGAATTGCAGAACTGCATTATTTCTTCATCAGTACAGCTGTAACCCTCTTTTATTTCGATTACGGCACATGAAATTTCTCCGAGTCTTGCATCGGGAAGTCCTATTACTGCAACGTCCTTTACAGCGGAATGACTTCTGAGAAAATCTTCAATCTGTACGGGATAGATATTTTCACCGCCAGAAATTATTACATCTTTTTTTCTGTCAACAAGATATATAAAGCCGTCCTCATCGATACGAGCCATATCTCCTGTAAACAGCCAGCCGTCACGGAGTACGGAGGCAGTAGCTTCAGGGTCATTGTAATAGCATTTCATAACCCCTCTGCCCTTAACAGCAAGTTCTCCGACTTCTCCCTGCGGAACTTCATTGCCGTCAGTATCGCATATTTTAACCTGCCACTTGTATCCTGCAACGCCGATAGCTCCGACCTTATGAATATTTTCAACTCCGAGATGAACACAGCCGGGGCCTATTGATTCAGAAAGTCCATAATTTGTATCATACTGATGATTCGGGAATTTTTCTTTCCAACGTTTTATAAGGCTCGGAGGCACAGGCTGAGCTCCAATGTGCATAAGTCTCCACTGGTCAAGCTTATAGTCATTAAGATTTATGTCGCCTCTGTCGATAGCATCAAGTATATCCTGAGCCCACGGCACAAGCAACCACACTATTGTACACTGTTCATCGGATATAGTTTTAAGAATCCATTCGGGTTTTATTCCTCGGAGAAGAACAGCTTTTCCGCCAGACAAAAGACTTCCGAACCAGTGCATTTTAGCTCCGGTATGGTAAAGCGGAGGAATACAGAGGAAATTGTCATCTCTTGTCTGTGAATGGTGATTCTGTTCCGTTTCGCATGCCGAAACAAGGCTTAAATGATTGTGAAGTATAGCTTTCGGGAATCCCGTTGTGCCTGATGAAAAGTAAATTGCGGAATCGTCATCATCAGTAATTTTTACATCGGGCTTTGAAGTATCATATTTTGCAATAAGCTTTGAATAACTTTTTGCAAAAGTCGGACAGTCATGACCTACAAATATTTTAAGGCGGATATCAGGGATAATATCGCATATTGATTCCATACGTCCGACAAATTCCTTGCCGAATACTATTGCACTTGATTCTGAAAGGTCAAGACAGTATTTTATTTCATCAGCAGTATATCTGTAATTAAGAGGAACGGCAACTGCTCCGGCTTTGAGTATTCCGAAATATACCGGCAACCACTCAAGGCAGTTCATAAGAAGTATTG
>JAEDMB010000006.1 GCA_016303235.1 Oscillospiraceae bacterium | reverse complement strand
CGGCAAATTTTCTGTCGATAGCTACTGTAAAACGGCAGTAAGCAGTTCCGTTCTGAGTCTGACTGAAATCGGGGTCAGCGGTAAGTCTGCCCATAAGGATAATAGAATTAATCATAACAATTAATCCTCCATAATGCTTGCAAAATCATCATTCTGTTCGCTGACGGGTTCAGGAATTGAAGTCTGCGGAACTTCGACATCAGATTCGATGTGCTTAGGATTGTCGATATATTCTGCACTTCCGTCTGATTTGATTACCGCCATATCGCTTGTAAATGCTTTTTCCATATCGACCGACATAATACCCCATTTTGAAATAAGCTGACGGAGCATTGTTTTGCAAGCCATTTTGTCAAAATCAGAACCCCAGATGGAAGAATAGTTTTTGGAATACTTCTTTGCATGCACCTCCATTTTCTCTCTGCTCCAGTAAATAGCTTTTCTGAATCCGTTAAGATACTCAAAGAATGCATAATAACCTGTTGTCGGAGTGCTTTCACGTTCTGATTCGTCATCAATCAAATTGACTTCGATTTCTTCATTAAGCGGGTCAAATCGTATAAGTTCGCCCTGCTTTATCGGCACAACGTTAATTTTACGGTACTGACCGGAACGTATTGCAAGCTGTATATAGCCCTTATATCCTAACTGGAACTGTGCTTGCTGACCATAGGGAACAATGTAATACATTCCAAGTTGAGGGGACGGGGAAAGGTTAAGAGATTCTCCGAGAAGTCCGGCAGAAAGTATTGAGCCGGCATCACAGTTCTGCAGTTTGGGATTTACACTTACTGCCGAAGTAATAGCTGTGATGAAACGAGATGACTTTTTGGGGTCGCCAAGTGTATTGCGGACGAGGTTCTGATAAAGTGAAGTCTGAATTGCGACTGAAAAAGGTACTCGTTTCTTTTCATTGTTCTGAGTTAAACTGTTATTGACTGCCATAAAAATTCCTCCTATTTTACGATTTTAAATGTTATACCGTTATTTTTCATAAAATCACGGAGTCTGATAAGCTGTGATTTTGTACAGGAGACTTCAAAAGTACCTGAAATAAGTTTCTCCGGCTCTGAAACGACCGGTGGAGAAGTTTCTGCCTGTATACGTGATTTCTGCTCCTGTTCAGCTCGGTAATCACGTTCAAGAATAGTCGCATAAGCAAGTGTTGTCGATTTGTCAAGAGTTTCTGCAAATTTATTTTTTATTGCTGTGAAAACCGGCAAACCGCCGTATATATGTGAAATTTCGTCCATATCGTCCGCAATTCGGGATATATTTGCAGTGATTTCCTGTTTGATACCTTCGATACTTACAGTCGCATTCGCCCATTTGGGATTCAAAACACTTTCAAGCGTTATGTAGTCCGGCTTTTCGAGAGAATTATAGTAGTTCTCGATTTCGGAATATTTTTTCTGCTTTTTGATTTCTTCAAAGTCCTTTACCTGAATATCAATAGAGCCTGAAGCTTCATCAATCATTGAAGTGATTTCTTTACATTCCTTTTCAAATTTTTCGTAAGGTGCAAGACAAATTTTTTTCATTTCCTTACGCTTGTCCTCGAACGCTGATTTAAGCTTATTCAGCTTTGCACGGTCAGATTTTGCGTCCTTTATGCTGTCCTCTGTGACAACAAGATTTTTATAAAATTCCAGCTTCGGAGCAAGCTCGCTTTTGAGTTCCTCTGAGTTGAAATCGATTTTATGAGGAATCACCGATAAATCGGTTATAACTTTGATTTCCATTTTAACCTCCTAAATTTCCGGAAGAATCAAATCCGGCTCTTTATTTTTTTTCACGGATTCCCAGAAATCAGTTTCTTTGCAGATAAGCCAGTTTATGTCAGACAAAACATCGTTCCGGTCAATCCGATAATATCTGAACAGCGTTCTCTTTTCGCTTTTGCTTAAATAGTTCATACAAGCATAAAGTATCGCAAAATTCCAGCCTGTACAAGCAAGCTGATGAAGTATCTGAATATAATAGCTGTCCGGAATACGATTATCCCATTCAGACCACTGTACAGAGTTCTGAATAGTCGTGGTTTTGATTTCCAATACACCGTGCTGACCTGTTTCACGTTCCGTAAGCTCGCCGTCAAGCGTGGCATACATAAAAGGACGGTCACGTGTACCATACATTCTGTATTCATGATAATCAACGGTATACTGCGGAAAATTCAGCTTGAAAAGTCCCCTGATTATAGGTTCGGCTTGTTTTCCGAATTTTACTGCCGATTTCTCTGAAATGTCCTCTGGAACGGTTTTTCCGGCTTTTTCGTTCCAAAGCTTAACGTTGGATTTGTACTTATTAAGCCCGGCAACGCTTCCGGCATCACTTCCGCCGATTCCGCTTTTACGACATTTAAGCCATTCCTCACGGCTTTCAGGGTCAAAAAGTATCATATTGGATTTAAACCCTCCTTTGTTTAAACTTGACATTCGGAGACATAATCATCAATGCAATCTGTACACACCGTGTTGCCGTCTAATAAATAGCGTTTGCTGTCTACAATCTTTTCGTTGCATACATCACAGGTTGCTTCGGTTGGTTCTTCGTCGTCACAACGAAATCTGACATATTTGTCTACGCAGTTTTCACAAATTATATTGTCGTCGATATCGTAACAGATTACATCGCTTTTTATGTAATGCTTACCGCATATATCACATCTTACTATTGCCATAACTATTGGCACTCCTTTCTATTTACTTGTATTCTTCAAATTTTTCTGTACTTCTGAAAATCCAACGGCAGTTGCACCACCGCTGTAACCTTCTGATTTCCTTTGGAGCAGTTTCTTTCTGATAAATCATCACATACGGACTATATCCTAAATCACGCAGGGTATATATCCTGTATAAGTCTTCATCAAGAGTGCTGTTATAGTTTGTTAAAACGTAAACAGATTTTTTTGTATAACTTTTCAAATTGGTGTGTTTTGAAAATTGATTGAAATAGCGTGTTAAATCCTGTTTCGGGTCGTCCCACGCAAAATGCAATCTGCTCGTTTTTATCTGATTCAGAAGTCGAATATTATCCGGATTGGTCAGCCTTATGTCAAGCCCTTGAGTAAAATCTATGCTTGCTTTACTTTCAGCAAGTTGTTGCAGTAGTTTTTCGTGATTTTTGCAAGCGAGGATATTCGGGTCGAGAAGCTTTATTTCCTTTTGACCTCTCCAGAACTCTGATAAATCTGCAACCTGTTCGGAACATCGCCCCTCTTTTTTGCCAACTACACAAAATCCGCAGTTTCTCGGGCACCCCCTTGTAAGAAACCCGACAGCATACTTGTATTCAGGATAAAGGCTGTAATCGGGATATATATGTTCAATTTCACGTGGTAAACCGATATTTTTTGAAGTATCAAAAAGTTCTCTGCCGTTGTGTACGCTTATACAGTATCCCGTACCGCCTTTTCTGATTTCATATGCATTAACAGGATATATGTCAATATCGTCCGTAAAACTGAAAGTTTTCGATGCGTAAACCAAATCATAGCTGTTCCAACGGTTAAAAAGCTCCACTGAATCTCCAAGTGATTTATGATATGCCGATAACTTCATCAGAGGCAGACTCGGAAAATTGTGACTATCTGACCACAATCCGATTTTTACTCTTGACATTTTTTTCACTTCCTGTTATAATAAATATAGATTAAAATTTTTTTATAGCTTTTTCCCGTGCCGTTGCGGTACGGGATTTTTTTATTCAAAAAAAGACATCTGACCAGTATGTCTGAATGCTATCATATCATCACGTTCAGCTTGAGAAATCCAAGCTTTTTCTCCTGGAATGAAAGGCTGTCGCCATTTGAATCCTATCCAGTCAAAAACATTTCCGAATCCGATATCATTCAGCCAGAAATTCCATTCTTTTGGGTTGTTTTCGTAAAGCATATCAAAACGATGAGGTCGAATGTGTTCTTTTTGAATCCCGAAACCGCACATTGAACAGCCTGTTCTCTGCGCCTTAGTAGTATAAAGCAATCCGTTTTCATCACGCTTTATTTCGCCGTATATCTCCGGAACAGGAACGTTTAAGTCAACAGCAAGCTGTAACAAGTCCTGACGGCTGAATATTGCAAACGGTGCGGAACGTATTGTTGAAGCTCCGAAGTAGTTACAACCGTTTATCATAAGCGATTTTTGTCTGCGTCCGCCTTCTGATGCCATAAGCCCCAGATAAGGAACAGAGTTATTTTCTTTTGCCCAGTTATCGCAGGGCTTTTCTTTCAGATAATAACAGCATTTATCTGATACTTTGAAATCAGGCTTGAGATAGTCAACATGTTCTGTTTCGTTCTCATATCCTCCGAACAGGTCAAGCCATATCTGTGACATTTTCATTCTGCTGTTTTTACGGTTTCCACCGTATTCTCCGGTTTCGCCTGTTATTATTGCGTGCCTTACAGTTTTGTTGTCCTCCGAAGGTCTTTGCAGAAGGCTGATTTTACTTGCTGTTTCTTTGGATATTATCGGAAATCCGTATTCCCTGATTACATCAACTTTTGATTTAAGAGGCTTTAAGCAAATTAATCCAATTTGTTTATGAACTTTTTGAATTGATTTGTCCTCCAAACAGGAAACGGTTACTCCCGGAACATCGATTCCGATTGATTTCAGAAACATATACAAGGTTATGCTGTCAAGTCCGCCGACTGATACATGACAATTCAAATCACGCTTCCCACATTCTCTGTAAAACTCTCTGGCACGTATTTCAGCATAGCTTATTTTAAACTCATAGGATTGCTGTTGCTTTACTCTGAAATCAGCAATTTTCTTGTCTGCTCCTATTTTTTCCATTCTTTCAAGAACGTTCATTTTTTCCCTCCTTATGTATCAATCGCCCTCACCCAGTTCACAACGATGAAAGGCATAATCCAGTGAACCCACACGGGGCAGTCTATACCAACAGCGAGTTCACCGAAATAAATTGCGATTATAAGCGATGCAAGAACTGTGAAAATATTTGTGAGAATTGCTATTAAAATAGCTTTGGTTTTCTGATTCAAGTTATATCACCTTTCAAAAAGTTTTTCCGGTTCAATCTGCATTAAACCGCAGATTCTTTCTATATCGTCACCAGTAATGTAATGTGTACGCTTGCGGTCAGCAAGCGTTTTTACATTCAAAAGCAATGCAAGTTCAGAATCGCTTATACCTTTAATCATCTGCCATTTAATGATATTAGCCCATATGATAGTAGGTATATTTATTACAGGATTATGTGACTGATTTTTTGGTCTGCCCACGGATTTCACCTCCTTTCAGCGTGATTTTTCGCTTGAATCAGCAGGCAAGGAACTTATTAACGAAGTACTGCTGACCTTTTCCGGTGACTTTCGGGGTTTTGCTTATTGATGTGTGACCGTCGGAATGAGTTATAACAGTTTCCTTGACTTCAAAAAGCTGTAATTCCATACTGTACTGAGTCGGCATATTGTAGTCATTTCCCTTGCGTTTGATTAAGTAGCCGTTATCTCGGAGCCAGGCGAAAAGTCTGTTTGCACCGATGTTAACACCATTCTGCTTGATAATCTTTGCAAGGTCGCCGACAAGGATAGAAGTCTGGCTGACACTTACGGCATCAGCAAAAAGGACTTTCGGCTTGTTTTCCTCTGCCTGTACTTCAAGAGCCTGACGCTTTTCCTTTTCGGTTTTGAGTTCGGTTGCAAGCTTTATCAGGAAGTCGGGAGAAGTGAGAGCCTGTTCAAGCGTGCTGTCGGTCATATATGCTCCGTGCTTTCTGATTGAGGGGAGAACCTCGGCTGTAACCCAGTGCTTGAACTTCTTAGCGTTCGGGAGCTTGCTTGAAAGTATGAGGCTGTAAAGTCCGCTTTCGTTGATAAGCCAACCGCCACGCTGTCCTAAACTCGATAACGTTTCGTTATTGAGTTTGTCTTCATCGTCAACGTGGTCGGCGATTGCCTTGCTTGCATTTGTATATCCGAGAATTTCCGCAACGTCCTTGCCTACAAAATAAGGCTTGTCGTCGATTGTGAGTGTTCTTACTGTTCCGAACTCTTCATTTTTGAAGATTTCAATTTTGTTTTCTTTCATTTTAATTATTCCTTTCCGTTTTTCTTAAAACCTAAAATATCGTTTGGTGTGCAGTCAAGAGCCATACTGATATTTACAAGCATAGGAACGCTTAATCCTCTGAATCCTTTTTCAATCTGAAAAATCATCTGCTGAGATACACCAATCATTGAACCGAGTTCAGCCTGTGAAATACCTTTTAACTCTCTGATAGTTTTTAAATTGCTTGCGGTATTCATTAAAAAAATCACCTCTTTTTTGTTGACATATCTTTTAAGATATGCTATAATATAATTAATAACAAGCATTGCTGTTTGATAATTAATTATTGTTGAAATATCTTTGACAAGCTTTGATTGTCTTTCAACAGTATTTATTATATCTTACTTTTGTTAGAATGTCAATAGTGTTTTTCTAATTTTTGTAAGTTTATATAATCTTATAAAAATTAGATTTAAAAATGTATTTTAATTGTTTATGATATATAAAAAGGGGGTTCATTTATGTTCTGGGATAGATTTTATCAGCTTTGCGAAGAAAACAATACAAAACCTAATGCTGTTGCTAAAATGATAGGCGTATCAAGTGCAACTTGTACAAAATGGAAAAACGGAGCTGTTCCAAACGGTGAAACCTTACTTAAATTAGCTAATCATCTTAATGTATCAGTGGATTACCTGTTAGGCAGAGTCAACACTCCAAACGGATATCTGAAAGTAACTTACCCCGTAGAAACACCACCGGGAGAACTGAAAACTGGCAATATTGAAAATAATACTGAAAAGCAGGACGAAATGACCGAAGAACTTGTAAAAGCTTTTAAAAGTATGTCATTTCCCGATAAAATGGATATTATGAATGCTGTCCTTTCAAAAAGCAAAAAGAAAGCATAAAATATATAAGAGGTGATTTTTATGAGTACAAAAGAAATTGCATACAGCCTTATTGACAGTATGACAGAAGAACAACTGAAAGGCTTTATAATGTTATTTGGAAGTCGTACAGATATACCGGAGGAAAAGCCTGATGAACTCGATAAAGCTCTTATTGCAGATAGTCTGATTGATAATGATGAAACAGTGCCTCTTGATGAATTTATAAAAACACTGGGGATTGACAAAAATGAATTATGAATATGAAATCCGTAAAAAAGCTATGAAATTCATTCAGAAACAGGAACGTTCGCAACAAATTCGTATTCTCCGTGCAATATATCTTATTCCTCAAGGGGATATAAAGAAAATGCAGGGTTTTACAAACCTTTATCGTTTGCGTGTCGGTGATTATCGCATACTTTTTGAAATGAATCAGAAAACTGATACAATTACACTTATCACAATAACCGATGCCGACAGCAGAGGGCAGATATACAAGTAAGAAAATTTGTTCAGAGTTTGAAAACAGCATATAAAAAAATCCCCTCCGTAACAGGAGGGGAAAATTATAGAAAAGGGGTGATTTTAATGGCAACAGCAAAAAAGCTCCCGTCAGGGAACTGGAGAGTCAATCTATATGTTGGCAAAGATGAAAACGGAAAACGAATTTACAGGTCCTTTACAGCCGAAACAAAAAGAGAAGCCGAATATCTTTCAGCACAATACAATCTTAAACGCAAAGAAAAACCTGAAATGACAGTAGGCGAGGCAATAGACGGTTACATATCAGCAAAGGAAAATGTTCTTTCTCCTACAACAATAGGCGGATACAGAAATATAAGAAAGAACCAAATGCAGGATTTAATGAACATTCCTATAAGCAAAATTGACAATCTTCAGATACAAATATGTGTAAATAACGAGGCTAAAAGATTATCATCGAAATCTATAAGAAATATGCACGGTCTTCTTGCATCTGCCCTGAAAATGTATATGCCGGAATTTACAGTAAATACAACTCTTCCGTCCAAGGAACACAAAATCAAGGATTTGCCGTCAGCGGAAGAAGTTATAAAAGCGATAAAGGGAACTGACGTTGAACTTCCTGCTTTACTGGCTCTCTGGCTTGGTCTTAGAATGTCAGAAGTCCGAGGGCTTAGATACAAGGATATTTCAGACGGAAATATTACCGTACAAAATGTAAGAATCAAATTCGGCGGTAAGGTTATTGAAAAAAGCAAAGCAAAGACATACAACAGTACACGAAAGATAAAATTGCCTGAAAGCATTACAGAACTGATTCCCGAAGGCAGACCGGATGATTACATTGTATCGATTCCGCCTTGTACGCTGTATAAGCATTTTGTGAAAATTATAAAAGATAAAACAGGCAAAGATATGACATTCCACGATTTGAGACATCTTAATGCGTCTGTTATGCTTATGCTGGGAATACCTGACAAATATGCAATGGAAAGGGGAGGCTGGTCAACGAACAGCACCCTTAAATCTGTGTATCAGCATACTTTTTCTGAAAAAAGGGAAGAAGCCGATGATAAAATTAACAATTATTTTTCAGAAATCCTCAATCCTGCAAAAGATAAAGAGGAATAATTTTTGTAATTTCTGTGTTGCATTGTGTGTTGCATAGTTTGTAATTTCAGCTGATTTTCGGCAGTTTTCAATGGCGGAAAGCAATTCAGAATATATAAAAAAGCACGGTATATTGTAAATATTACAATATACCGTACTTAATGTGTATTAAAGATTGACGCGGAAAGAGGGATTTGAACCCTCGCGCCCCTTTCGAGACCTACTCCCTTAGCAGGGGAGCCCCTTCACCACTTGGGTATTTCCGCATGAGTGAATAAAACGGACAGGGTGGGATTCGAACCCACGGTACGTTGCCGTATCACTGGTTTTCAAGACCAGCTCCTTAAACCACTCGGACACCTGTCCATATTTAATTTTGGTATCATTTTACCTGACTTAATAATTATATCATAGAATACTTAAAAAGTCAATAGTGAGATATGTGCAATTTTGATGTTGAATTTAATATATTTTTGTAGATATTATATAATAATCAAAGGGCGAAAAAATTTTTCACCCTCTGTTTATTTGTTCTGATGTTTTAATCTCTGAAAGACCATTTCATAACCGCCGTTACCGTCTTTCATAGAACGGTTTACCCTGCTGATAGTAGCAGTACTTGCACCGGTATTACCGACAATATCGTTATATACATGGTGTTCGTCAAGAAGCCTTGCGACTTCAAGACGCTGAGCCATAGTATTAAGTTCCAGACCGGTACACAAATCGTCAAAGAATTTATAACATTCATCGATATTATTAAGGCTGAGAACAGCCTCAAAAAGTCTGTCCATACATTCGGATTTGATTTTTTCAATCATAAAAATACTCTCCTTAATCAGGTTATAATAATATTTTAGCACACTGAAACGCAAAAGTAAAGTATTTTTCCGAAAAAATTTTTTTATTTTTTTATCATTGATTTCAGAGCTTTAAGGAGCTGTATAATAATGAGAGTTGCAACGGAAGTTCCTGCTACTGTGAGAATCTGCATACCTGAAAGAGCTGTGACTTTAAATATTCCGGAAAGTGCCGGAATGAAAAGAACTGCTGAAAGCAATGCAAGACCGACTATAAATGCACCGAAAAGGAATTTGTTATTAAAAAATTTTTTAGTAAAGATTACAGGCTTATCGGATTTGCAGTTAAAGCCGTGAATAAGTCTTGAAAGGCAGATGCTTGCGAAAGCCATAGTCATACCGGTTTCATTTGAGGTTTTAAGACCGGTTAAAAAGCATATTACTGACGCTATTGAGATTATAAGCCCCTCTGATACAACGCTTATAAGGAAATCTTTAGTAAGAATACTTTCGTTTATCGGACGTGGTTTTTCTTTCATAACGCTGTCGGAATGGGGTTCAAGACCGAGAGAAATAGCGGGAAGTGAATCTGTGAGAAGATTTATAAAAAGCAGATGAACTGCCGAAAAAGGTACGGGTAAAGCAAAGACAGAAGCAAAAAGCACAGTCAGGATTCCGGCGGTATTTCCCGAAAGAAGAAACTGTATTGAACGCTTGATATTAGCATAAATATTTCTGCCGTTTTTTACAGCTTTGACGATAGTAGCAAAATTGTCATCGGCAAGAACCATTGATGAGGCATCTTTTGAAACTTCCGTGCCGGTTATACCCATAGCAACACCGATATCAGCCTGCTTGAGTGCCGGAGCGTCATTTACACCGTCACCTGTCATTGAAACAACGTTTCCCCTCTCCTGCCAAGCCTTAACGATACGGATTTTATGTTCGGGAGAAACTCTCGCATAAACAGATTTATCAACAACAAATTCCTTAAGCTGTTCATCGGAAAGGCTGTCAAGCTCACTTCCCTCAACAGCTTCGGAGAAGTCTTTAAGAATACCGATTTCCTTAGCAATAGCCGAAGCAGTAACCTTGTGGTCGCCCGTAATCATAACAGGCTTTATGCCTGCACTTATACATTCCGCAACAGCTTTTTTTGATTCAGGTCTCGGAGGGTCCATCATAGCTATAATACCCATAAAATTGAGATTATTTTCATCATCGAGTGTAATTTCGGGAGATTTTATTTCCTTGTATGCCAGTGTCAGCAATCGGAGACCCTGTGCCGAAAGCGTTTCAGTAGTTTTAATGATATCAGCCTTTTCGGAATCCGTAATATTCATTCTGTCTATGAGAACATCGGTAGCACCCTTTGTAATCATAGTTATAACACCGTTTACGTTGTGAACGGTAGTCATTAATTTTCTGTCGGAGTCAAATGGAATTTCCGCAATTCTTGGGAATTTTTCACGTATTCTGTCAAATCTGAAATTATATTTCAGTCCGAAGTTTACAAGAGCCGTTTCAGTCGGGTCGCCTATTTCCTCACCGTCACGACAAACAGCGTCATTGCAGAGTATACTTGAAAGCAGAAGTCTTTTCTGATGATTATCTTCAAAATTACCGCTTTCGCAGTCAATAATATTTCCGTCAACGTAGAATTTCTTAACAACCATTTTATTTTGTGTAAGAGTACCTGTTTTATCGGAGCATATAACCGAAACGCTTCCGAGACCTTCAACAGCCTGCAATTTGCGGACAATAGCATTTTCCTTTGACATTTTCTGCGTTCCGAATGAAAGAACTATTGTAACAATTGAGCTTAAAGCCTCCGGAATAGCTCCTACTGCAAGAGCTACCGCAAACAGAAAGGCATTTATAACGCTTTCTCCTCTGAAAACGCTTAATCCGAATACTAAAGCACATATTATAAGAATACCTATTGAAAGCTTTTTTCCGAAATCGTCAAGATTTTTCTGCAAAGGTGTTTTTCTTTCCTTAGCACTCTTGAGAAGTCCGGCAATTTTACCTACTTCCGTATTCATTCCGATGTCAGTTACAATGAATTTCGCTCTGCCGTATGTTACAAAGCTACCTGAATACAGCATATTTACACGGTCGCCGAGAGGAACTTCCGAATTTAAAATTTTATCTTCCTTTTCAACGTTAAGGCTTTCACCGGTCAAGGCACTTTCGTTTACTTTAAGGCTTGCATTTTCAATAATTCTTCCGTCAGCACAGATATAATCTCCTGCTTCGAGAATAACAACATCTCCGACAGTGACCTCATCGGACGGAATTATAACAGGATTTCCGTCACGGATTACCTTTGCATTAGGTGCGGAAAGCTTTTTGAGACTTGCAAGGGATTTTGTAGCATTGACCGTCTGAACCGTTCCGAGAATTGCGTTAAGCGTTATTACGGCAAGAATAACGGCTGTACTTTCAATATCTCCGAGAACAGCCGAAACTACTGCCGATATAATCAGAATAATTACAAGGAAATCCTTAAACTGTTCAAGAAAAATCATAAGCGTACTTTTTGGTTTTTCTTCTGCTATTTCGTTTTTACCGAATTTCTGCTGATTTTTGGTTACGGTCTGGGAAGTCAGACCTTTTTCAGATGATTCAAGCTCACTGAAAATAGTTTCTTTGGGTTTCTGATAGTTTTCTTTCATTTTAAACTCCTTAATATAGATTTGGGACAGCGGGCAATAAAAAAAGACTTCTGTTAAAATCATTCCCAATAAAGAAGATTTTAACAAAAGTCTTGCCGTTTATATATGATACGGACTGAAAAAAATCCAGTCGGTTATGACGCACCATAGACAGCGGAAACACTGCCGGCTACTCCCTTTTATTATGGTATTATTATACATAATAAAATTCTGAAAGTCAAGCAAAATATAAAATAATTATATAAAATATCCGTTATGCACAAAAAACAGAAAAATCAATATATTTTTTATGTATTTTTTCCCGAAGAATTATCTGCATAGTATTTAAGTATTGCAGAGGAATCGGACGCATTGACTACACCGTCATAATTGAAGTCTGCCTTGCGTTTCTGAAGTTCAGTGAATCCGTCATCAACACCGATTGAATACGATGCATAATGACGTATAACGGCGGAGGCATCAGAGGAATCTATTTTTCCGTCAGAATTTACATCTCCCCTCAGAATGTCAAGATTAATCGTGTAGGAGCCAACAGGCACACTGCTCGAAATGGGATAGATTTTTATTTCGGCGGAATCGGAATTTTTAAAAGCTTCCTTTACGTTATTCGGAGCAAGAGTGCAGGTGCTTGAAATATCAGTCTGCTGGACTTCCATAACTCTGTTGCCGTCACTGTCAAAAATGTTGGTCTGAGTCGATATTGTTATAGTTACTTTCAGACCATTGGAATCAACAACAGTATCATCAAAGCTGTAAAGAGTCTTTGAGGGAATACTGTCAAGAGATATTACAGCCTCGGTATAAAGAGCCTGTATTGTCGTATCCTGACTTACAGTTTCGGGGTGAATATCCCAGTCGGAAAACATTCTCTGAGTAAAGGCATTGACATTGTATTTCAGAGAAGATGTATCAGGCTTTGAATAATCAATAGCTTCACCGCTTTTAAGCTCCTGTGTATTCATTATATTTCCGTCAAAATCAAGAAATGCAACGGTATAAGTTTCTTCGGAAGTATCTGCTGTTGTCTGTATTTCGGCAGGAGGTGTTTCAGCAAATGACGTTAAGGAAAAAACCGGTGAAGAAATCATCATAAGCGAAAGAATAAGCGGAAAAATTTTTGATTTCATAAAAGACACCTCCTGTTATTTTTTAATAAATCAGATTTCGGAAACAAGCTTTTCAAAGCGTTTCATAGCCTCGATTGTATTGTCACGGTCGCCGAAAGCGGTAAGTCTGAACCAGCCGTCACCGTTCTTTCCGAAACCAGCTCCCGGAGTTCCTACAACAGCTATTTTATTAAGCATAAGGTCGAAGAAATCCCAGCTGTTCATATTGTTCGGACACTTGAACCATATATATGGTGAATTGATACCGCCCGTATACTTGACACCGAGCTTGTCCATAGTTGAGGAAATAATTTTAGCATTTTCCTGATAGTAAGCAATATTTTCGTGAATCTGTTTCAGACCTTCTTCAGTAAATACAGCAGCAGCGGCACACTGTACCGGATAGGAAACGCCGTTGAATTTACTTCCCTGACGTCTGCTCCAGAGCTGTGAAATGCTTACATCAGTACCGTCAGAAGCCTTTACTTTAAGCTCATTCGGGATAACTGTATAACCGCATCTCATACCGGTAAAGCCTGCTGTTTTGGAGAGAGAACACATTTCAATTGCACATTCTCTCGCACCCTCAACGGCAAATATACTTCTCGGGAGTTCGGGGTCAGTAATGAATGCCTCATAAGCGGAATCGAATATAATAACTGCATTGTTTTTCTTAGCGTAATCAATCCATATTCTGAGCTGTTCCTTAGTATATACTGCACCTGTCGGGTTATTAGGTGAGCAGAGATAAATCAAATCAGCGTGGACATTATCATCAGGCATAGCTAAAAATCCGTTTTCCTCATTGGAATCCGCAAAAATAATAGTTCTGCCGTTCATTCTGTTTGAATCAACGTAAACAGGATATGCGGGGTCAGTAACAAGTACTATATTGTCGTCGCCGAATATGTCAACGATATTTCCGCAGTCGCTTTTTGCACCGTCATTTATGCGTATTTCTTCCGGAAGAATATCGACTCCGAAACTCTTGTAGTATCCGGAAACGGCATTTTTAAGAAAATCATAGCCTGCACCGCTGTCCTCATAGCCCTTGAATGTTTCCTTGACTCCCATTTCGTCCGCACCCTTTTTCATAGCCTCAACAGCAACGGGAGCTATCGGAAGTGTAACGTCTCCTATACCCATTCTTATAAGCGGAGCGTCAGGATTTTCAGCAAGAAAAGCATTTACTTTCTTTGCAATATTTATGAAAAGATAATTTTTTTCAAGTTTCAGAAAATTTTCGTTTAAAGTCGGCATATTACATTCTCCATTTCTTTTGATAAAAATTTGTCATCAATATTTCCTTCAAATACATAAGTAGCAGGGCCGTTCATCATAACAGTACCGTCTTTCTGATATGTAATTCTGAGGTCACCGCCACGCAGATGAACGAGTATTTCCTCATCGTAATTGCAGAATCCGTTAAGAACAGATGCAACAACAACAGCACATGCACCGGTACCGCACGCAAAAGTTTCACCGCTTCCACGTTCCCAGACACGCATTTTAAGGGTATGATTATCGATAACCTCAACAAATTCAGTATTGACTCTGTTCGGGAAAATCTCATGATTTTCAAAGTGACAGCCGATTTTTTCGAGGTCAAGAGAATCGATATTTTCAGTGAAAAGAACTGCATGCGGATTGCCCATTGAAACGCATGTGAGCTTGTATTCTGTGCCGTTTACCATTACAGGCTGTGAAACGAAAATATCAAGATTGCTTTTTACCGGAATATCAGCAGGCTTGAGAATAGCTTTTCCCATATCTACCTTAACGCTTTCTACCTTTCCGTCACTTACGAAAAGCGTTAAATATTTTATTCCCGAATTTGTTTCAAGAGTAATTTCTGTTTTGTCAGTAAGTCCCATATCGTAAACATATTTTCCGATACATCTTGTAGCATTACCGCACATCATAGCTTCAGAGCCATCAGCATTGAAAATACGCATACGGAAATCCGCTTTTTCAGAGGGCATTATAAGTACAAGACCGTCAGAACCTATTCCAAATCTTCTGTTGCTTACAACAACGGAAACCTTTTCGGGTTCGCTGACAGTTTCCTCAAAGCAGTTTACATATATGTAATCGTTGCCGATACCGTGCATTTTAGAAAACTTCATTGTAAAAAACCTCCTTGCAAGTTATAAACCGACTATATTATACCATTTTATTTTTAAAGTGTCAAGAGAAAAATCGCAATTAAAAAAATCGGGCGGAAAGAATCCGCCTATTAAAATTATTTTTTACGCAGTACAATTGATATGAAATTAAGATATTTTCCACCGCCAGCCTCCATAGTTTTGCGGTCATTGACAGCATATTCGTTATCCTGCTTTAGCCAGTCCGCCCAGACTTCCTCATTACTTTTCATTTCGCATACGGAAACAATTTCAGCGGAGCTTTTGCTTACGATATTTTTCCAGTAATTTACATCATGAATATGGTCAAGCTGTTCGGGAGTCCAGGAGAGAAGAAGTTCGGGCGGAATATTGTTATGACAGTCCTTTTTCATTCCCGGAACAGCAATATAGATATATCCGCCCTTTTTTACGAAAGGCAAAAGGCATTTGTCAAGATAATTTTCATCACGTCCGAAATAATTATAAGAATCCGTGCTTACAACGGCATCAAAAAATTCATTTTCAAAGGGAAGATTTTCCGCATCTGCCTTCACCGGAATAATTTTTTCTTTCGGAATGTTAAGACTGTCAAAGAATTTTCGGTTTTCTTCGGGGTCGCTCCATAAGTCTGTTGCATAGACAGTAAAGCCGTATTCCCTGACCATAAAAACAGAAGTAAGTCCCTGACCGCTTCCCAAATCCATAACCTTTGAATTTTCGGGAATTTTATGATTATTGAGAAGTTCTTCCGTAAGCTTGAGGGGATTTGGACCCATTATTTTTGACATTAAATCTGGTGTATCGTATTTCTGACTTTTCGGGTATTTCATTTTAAAAACCTCCGTTTATTCAAAATTAAAGTTTTCAATGTGATTTTTTAAAATTCTGTAAATTTCGCTTTTATCATCAGCCGAATCGTACATGTTAATCAGCATAAGTATGGGGGAATAAAATTCCAGAGCTTTGCTTTCGGGGTCTGAAATATTCATCTCACGGAATAAATCAGCCGTATATTTAAGAGGTTCGGCTGAAAGATACTGACTGTAAAGCTTTGACATTTCAGAATTTCTGTACTGTTCAACAGTAATCATTCTTCGGAACGATACTGCAAAGGAATCCTGTGTCCAGTATCGGAACATTTCAAGCGAAAATTTTTTAAAGCTTTCGGGATTGATTTCGGAATAATGCTCCTTATTTTCGGGAACACCGCATTTTTTTGATTTATCGGAATCATTCTGTTCCATACGCTGAATAATACTGTTGAAAATATCCTGTTTGTTTTTATAATGCTTATAGAGTGCCGACTGTGTAATTCCGAGTTCTCCGGCAATGTCACGCACTGAAACGGAATCAAATCCCCTCCTTGCAAAGAGGCGGAGTGAAGTCTGTAATATTTTTTCCTTTGTATTGATATGACCTGTATTTTTAATAGTTGCCGTTGCATAGTGAATATTTTCAAAAGCAGTCAAATCGGAATCGTTCAGAATCTGATAATCAATCTCATCGGGAGTGAGTGATTCATATATCAGAAAATTGTAATCCTCAAGTAGCTTTGCGAGGTAAATTTCATCACAGCAGAATTTCATAGGTTCACCGCCTGCATTAGCCATTAAAAGCATATTTTTCACACGCTTTATTTCTGAACTGAAAAGACCGCTGTCGGCATAGTCGAATACAATTGTACTGCCTTCGGAAACAAAAGACGATATTTCCGAAAACATTTTTCTGATTTCGTCATCTGTAAGGTAATAGCTTACGCCAAGCCAGCTGAAAAAGGTTTTTTTAGTGACATCAAAACCGTTATCAATAAGCTTTTCTTTCAGACTATCTACGGAAAAATCACACGGAATAAAATGCAGATTATCAGGAATTTTAATTTCTGCACGTGAAAGACGTTTCAGCTTGTCCTGCTGAGTAAGAGGGCGGTCAAGCTCGAATATTTCAGGCTTATGCATAAGACCGGAATTTATAAATGCGGAAGTATCATATCCCGCACCGAGAATAACATACTGTTCTGCACCTGTAAGAATTTCAGTTTCAAGACGTTTTCTGCAATATTCAGCACGTGCAACGGGAGTCGGTGCAAGCTGTGTGTTTACCACAGCTTTGAGAATTTTTTCGGGTTCGGCGGATTTTTTATCAAGTGACGGAAAAAAGAAATCAGCTCCGCTTATGATATAGTTTTTCATCTGATTATATTCTTCATCAGTGAAAAGCCTTTTCGCAATGCTGTCTCTGAAAACGGGATTTTCTTCGGTTTCGTTATGATATGCACGGACAAATGCCGACATAAGAGCCGTAATACTTGATTTGTTTTCCATAAGTACCTCCTTTATCGGTTTACAACTGTTCACCTTGTAATTATATTATAGTGAACAATCGTTAACCTGTCAATAGCTTTTTGAATATTTTTTTAAAATTCATTGACTTTTTGTGCATTTTGCTGTATAATATATTATATTATACAGAAAGGAGCTTGCATTGTGTACATAATCGAAACAGAAAATCTTACTAAAAGCTACGGAAAATCAAGGGGAATTATCAATCTTAACTTAAAAGTAAATGAGGGTGAATTTTTCGGATTTATAGGCCCTAACGGTGCGGGAAAGTCGACAACTATAAGAACACTTCTCGGACTTATTTCACCGACATCGGGAAAAGCTGAAATTTTCGGAAAGGATATTTCATCACATAAAACTGAAATACTTTCCGAAATAGGATATATGCCCTCCGAAGCAACTTTCTATAACAGAATGAAAGTTAGAGAAGTTATAGAATTTTCCGCAAAAATGCGTAAAAAGAACTGTTCCGCCGAATCGGAAAGGCTTTGCGAAAGGCTTGAACTTGATACCGGAAAACGTATTGAGGAGCTTTCACTCGGCAACAGAAAAAAAGTTTCTATCGTATGTGCAGTACAGCATAAGCCACGTCTCTGCATACTTGATGAACCTACAAGCGGACTTGACCCCCTTATGCAGAAGGAATTTTTTGATATTCTGAAAGAGCTTAATTCAGAGGGTACAACAATATTTCTTTCCTCGCATATTCTTTCCGAGATACAGAAAAACTGTTCAAGGACGGCAATTATAAAGGACGGCAAAATTATAGCAACAGACAGCGTTGAAAATCTTTCAAGAACAAATGCAAAGCGTGTAACAATTCACGGAATTAATTCACTTCCTGAAAATTTAAATGCAAAATCAGTTGAGAAAACATCTGATTACATAAGCTTTCTTTACAGTGATGATATTAAAAAACTTCTTGAAACAGCAAGCAGACTTCCGCTTAATGACATCACTATAACTGAACCGAGTCTCGAAGAAATTTTTATGCATTACTATGAAAAGGACGGTGCAGAAATATGACAGTTTACATTAAAGAGATTAAGCAGTCATTCAAAGCGTGGTGCATATGGACATTTGCAATATCCTTTATGCTTATGATGTGTGTGCTTATATTTCCGGAAACAAAAGGTCAGATGGAAAGTTTAAACAATGTATTTGCAAATATGGGAAGTTTTTCAAGTGCATTCGGACTTGATGAGCTTAATTTCGGAGAGCTTATGGGATTTTACAAAACCGAATGCGGAAACACTCTCGGAATAGGTAGCGGACTTTTTTCCGCACTTATAGGAATATCCGCCCTTTCAGCTGAAGAAAAGGAACATACTGCCGAATTTCTGCTGACTCACCCCGTAAGCCGTTTATCAGTAGTTATGCAGAAACTGCTTTCAGTACTGACACAGATTATTTTTATGAATATTGTTATAATCGGAACTGCTCTTTTATCATCTCTGATTATCGGGGAATCGTTTGAAATGCGTCCGTTTTTGCTTATGCATACTGCATATATAATAATGCAGATAGAAATTGCATGTATCTGTTTCGGGATTTCGGCATTTATAATACGGGGAAGTGTCGGAGCAGGTCTGGGAATTGCCGTTTTATTTTACTTTATGAATATTATCAGCAATATCACTGAAAAGGCTGATTTTCTTAAATATATTACTCCTTATGCATATGCCGATTCAAGCAGTATTATTTCGGAAGAAAGGCTTGAAATGAATTTAATATGCATAGGAATATTAATATCGGCTTTCGGAATTTTAACTGCCGTTCTGAAATACACAAAAAAGGATATTCTATAAATCATAGGTTGAATATTATTGAAATTCATGATAGGATTATCTCAAGGAGATGATTTTATATGAATACTTACATCACAGGCAGTACAATCAAAAAAATGCGTGAAAAAAAGGGAATTACACAGGCACAGCTTGCTGATATGATTAGTGTCAGCGACAAGGCTGTATCACGTTGGGAAACCGGAAAGGGATTTCCTGATATAACGCTTGTCGAACCCCTTGCATCAGCTCTCGGAATTTCTGTTATTGAACTTTTTTCCGGAGAATCCGTTTTCAATAAAAATACTTCCGGAAATATGATGCGTTCTGATTTCTGCATATGCCCCGTATGCGGAAATATTATCCACTCAATGGGCAAGGCAGTTGTAAGCTGTTGCGGAATTACTCTTACACCGGAAAATGCCGGCGAACCCGATGACGAACACAGACTCAATGTTGAATACGTTGAAAACGAATTTTATATAACTGTTTCCCACGAAATGACAAAACAGCATTATATTTCGTTTATAGCATATGTCACTGAAAACAGAATTGAAACAGTCAAGCTCTATCCGGAGGGAAATGCCGAGGCGAGATTTCTCATAAGAGGAAACGGATTTATATATTTCTGCTGTAATCATCACGGACTTATGCGTCAGAGAATAAAAAGAAATTAAAAGAAAATTACCCCGCTTTTTTGTTTATAAAAGCGGGGTAAAATATTATGTAAGAATAATCCATGCACATTTCATATTTTCAGGATTAAAGCTTATTCCTATTCCGATATTTTTTGAAGATTCAAGGAACGGGCTTGTATGTACCCTGTCGGTATAGTGATACTGCATAATTTCTTCAGCAGTATTTCTGTCAATAATATCTGTATTATATTCTACATTGGGAGATTCACCCTGTAAATAATTATCGGCACAATTCTGTGCAGTGGTCATCATTGAATCGTTAATATCAAGCTTTGGCAAGCCGTTCTGTTCTCTCTGGCTGTTAATCATATTAAAAATCTTATTTTTTTCGCATTGAAATCCTTCCTGTTTAAGTTCATCAATACCGCCGTCAAAGTCAAAGAACTGATATGTATATGCAATAATTACTGCTCCGTTATCACCGAAGTAATTTTCATTGCTTTTCTGACTGTTTATCCATTCTCTGAGTATATCCGAATAAAGATTTTCACATTCATCTGCAAAAGCTGTATCATCTGGAAATTTATCGGCAAGAGGCTTTATATTTTCGAGGGCAGTCTGATAATTTCCGCCGTTAGTTATTAAATTCTTTATTTTCTGTATTTCTTCTTTCTGATAGTTTTCATTGCAGAGCTTTATTTTTGACTTGGCATTCTCAAAAATTATTTTATCGGTATTGCTTACTTTTCTGTAATTCTCAACAGCTTCCATATAATTTCCGGCATTAAAATCTTCTTCGCCGAGATTGAAATTTATTCTGTCATTGACCTTGAAAATAATTTTATGTATTTTATCGCTGTTTGTATTGTTATAAAGCATATAGAGGAGTTCCTGAGCATCTTCCTCTGAAATTTCACCGCTTGTAAGCTGATTGAAAATTTCCTGAGCCTGATTTTCGGCATATTCTATATTTACGGTTTCTTTCGGGATTTCATCTGTTGATTCAGAATCTGAAACGGATTTGTTTTTATTTTCTGAAATAATAAAAAATGCTCCGGCTGAAACGAGTATCATCAGGAAAACCGAAAGAAATATGATTTTTGATTTTCTGCTTTTCTGTGATTTTTCAGCTGTCTGAATGTCATATTTAAGATTTGTAAATGAATAATATGAATTTTTACGGCATTTTTTCAGGATTCTGCATATATCGGAATTATAGTGACAGGATTTCGGCACAAGCCTTTTTGATGAATCAAATGAAAAAGTATTGTTTATTATTGCGTTCAGATTTTTTGTACCGTTTTCGCTGTCCATTAACAAGTCAAATATATTAAGACAGAGACGGAATATTTCACCCAGAGAAGAAATATTGCTTTTTATTAAATCCTGATTGAATTTAATATATTCGGCGTTTAAAGGATTTATAATAAAAACTTCGGAATTATTATTTATAATTATATTATCAGCTTTTATATCTTTGTATAAAATATTTTTTTCTTTAAGAAAATCAAATATACTGCAAAGCTTAATCATAATACTGCAAATCTGATTCTGATATTCAAGATAGAATCTTGAAGTCAGACTGTCCCTGCAACGCTTTTTTACATCGTCATCGCACTGGGGATAAAAATCCCCGTTGTCTCTGATAAAGCCGATATTTTTAAAGTTAAGGCAGTATTCTATAAGAGTTTTTCCCTCAATAAATTCCTCCGCAATGCAGAAATAATTTTCATTGTCAATACATATTCCGCCCGGTTCTTCCCTGTAAAAATCCTTAAGATTGTCTATAACATCAATTATTCTTGCCATAGAGCATTTTTCTCTTAATATTTCATATATTTCGGTAATTTTCTGCAAATCGGTGAAATTTTTTTTCAGCTTGAATTTAAGAATACATTTTATTGTGCTGTTGTTGTTTTTATTGGACTGTGTACCTTTGTAAACAATGCTTTCACTGCTTAATGAAATACGTTCCGAAATGCTGTATGCAAACTGATTTTTATAGAAAAGCATTGTTTATTCCTCCTCAAAGGGATTTGCGTTGAATATGCCCATATCCTCATCAAATTTTGAATATGTTTCTCTTAAATCCTTGATTGTTCCGCCTGTAATTTCATCAAGAACATCTTTAAGGCTTCCTATTTTGGAGAGTATGCTTTCTGCCTCAAATTTATATTCATCAGCACCCTCGCCGTTCCATTCTTTAAGAAGTTCCCTGTTGATACTGTTGAATTTATTTTTTATTGCCTCAAATTCGTTTATCATTTCAGGAGCTTTGTCAATAAAAGCTCCTATTTTTGACAAATCAACAGACCTGAATTTTGTATCGTCAACAACAAATTCATCAGCCATATGAATTATTCCTCCTCCTGAATAAATTTAAGTTTTTTCAAATCATCTGCCTCAACGTCATAATAATATCCGTCACCAAATTCGCATTTTGCATAATCTGCCTTTAAAGTATTCAAATCCAAATCACTGAGTACGGTTTTCTGTCCGCTCTCGCTTACAAATTCCGCAATATTGTCAAGTACGATTACAGAGTGTACAAGGGAATTGAATCTGTCATTCATAGTATTGTCAGCCATTTTTCTGACATCGGAAAATATAAATATATAATCTCTTTCTTCAGCAATATCGGCAAGCATAGGCAGAACATTTTCCATAAACTTTTTATTCTCCGGAACAGTGCTGTATGCAAGCTTGCTCTGAATAACAAATACAGTCGGGTCTTTTCCGGTATTGATACAGCCAGTAGGTATTTTATCGCTTCTTTCCTGCGGAGAAACATAGTCACTGTCAGCATATATTTTTGATGTATTGTTTCCTATATCAAGGCAGTTTTCATGAACATATTTATAGAATAACTGCATAGGCGAAAGCTTTTTTCTTTGAATAATCCATTCTGAAACGGGATTTGATTGTTTTACTCTGCTCATTATCGGGGATTCGGCTGATATTCTGGGTTTATCTTTATTCTTTATTCTGACATCAGTTTCATCGAATTTTGATATATATTCAGCATCGGGATATTTTTTATGCAAATCCTCAAGCTGATGACGACCGTCATCGAATAATACAAGCTTTCTTTTACCCGATTTCATAAGCCTTTCCGTAATTCTTTCTATAAGTTCCTTTCTGCCGAAATCCTTTTTCGCATAGACAGCAAGAAATCTTGATTCCTTGAAATCAACTGTAACTTTCTGAAAATCTATATAGTCAAGACCTGCTATATATTTATACTCACTGTTTTTAAGGGAATTATAATCATCTTCAATACTTTTTCCTGTCAGATTATTATATTCTTTCTCCGTCAGTCCGGAGGGAAAAACCTTGTATTTCAGAACGGTTTTTCCGTGAAATTTATTTTCAAGATGTTTTTTAAATTCCGGAGAATTTATATCTTCCGCAAAACTGCAGTGTATTTCATAAGGACAGTTTATATCAAAAATGCCTTTCATTTTCTTTTCGTCCTTAAGGGTAATATTTGCGAAACCTCTTCCGGCAATATTTCCTATACTGCTGACCTTTCTTCCGAAAATTTCGGAATATTTTTCATCAGTAAGATTTACGGCTATTTTCTGCGGAAAATAATTCATATAGTTCATAACGCCCTTTGTTTCGGAGGCGGAAACGACAATGCTTATGCCTTTTGAAATTCCGTCACGGCATATTCTTGCAAATTTTTCCTGATAGCCCGAATATCTCGGTTCATCTAAAAAAGCGTTGAAATTATCAATAAAAAACGTAATATGTTCGGGCTGTCTGCTTTCTTCAGTTTTTGAAAATCCTGTACCGCCAAGCTTTTTTGTATTATCTTTCATTCTGGTTTCGAGAATTTTAAATACACGCTTGACATATTCTTCATTTGAGTTGTCAAAATATGCGGAAACAAGGGGCATATTTTTATATTCGGATAAAGCTCCTCCGAAATCAAGAATAAATATCTGTTCATTTCTGATTTTCATTTTTTTGTGGAGAATATTTATAATTAATTTTATAAGATTTGTCTTTCCGCTTTGTGACGAACCAAAGAGTATAATATTTGATTTCAGCAAATCAACGTTAAAATCAGGCTGTTGCTGAATGACGGGAATATCATACTTTCCTATTCTGCAAATAATTTTTTCCATAGCTTATTAATTCTCCCAGTCTGTTGTATCAATAACGGATTTTTCATCAGCTTTAAGAGGCTGTAAGAATAAAGGTTCAGGCAGTTTGTATTTATCCCTTTCAACTAATGAATTTATAGTATTTATGATATAATTAAGCTGTGTATCGTCCTTGTCGGTTTTATCTTTCTGATTTTTTATTTTTTCGTTGTCATCATCTGATTTGTAGAAACTTTCATAAGCTCCGCAGTCGTGAACGAGTTTTATTTCTACTGCATCTTTAAGGGAAGTATTTCTGTTAGCCTTTGTATATGCAGACTGAAAATATTCAAGCTGACCGTTTACAAGCATATAAGCTCTGCCGTTGTAAGGCATTTCAGGGTCGGAGGCAACAGGAGTTCCGAGCATATCCTTTGAAGCTCCCTTTGTGGCAACTCTCAGGCAGATTCTTGCCTTTGAATTTACACGTATATCTTCCGTAATAGCTCCCTCGATATTCTGCGATACAAGAATGATATGAAATCCGAGAGTTCTGCCTATTCTTGCAATAGTTGTTATATCCTTTATGAAATCTATGCCGTTGCTGTCCGTTGAAAAGCGTTTCAGCTCGGTAAATTCATCAACGATAAGCAGAAGATGTGCAAGATTTTCGGGTTCATCATTTTCCGGATTGCAGGCACTGCAACGGTTATCCTTGTTTTTGCCTTTGAAAATTTTCTGAATATCCTTAAAAGTTTTCTTTCCGGATTTTATTTCCTCCCTGTACTGAATAACTTCCTTTCTTGCATCAATATAGGAATCTATATCATCAGTATCAAGCTTTTTGAGAATATTCTCTCTTTTTCTGACTTCATAGTTGAGAACATCAAGAAATCTTTTCAGCATATATTCTGATGATATTCCCTCTGCCTCTCCCGTTGTATTTGTTACGCTTCCGACAAGATGTGGGAGCTTTCCGAGACGGTCGGAAAATCCTCCGCCTTTCATATCTATAAGCATAAAATTCAAATCCTCGGGCTTGTATTTCATACAGCACCCTATAACGTATGTTATAATCGTCTCTGATTTTCCTGAACCGGTCGTTCCCGCAACAAGTCCGTGAGGGCCGTGGCCGTTCTGGTGCATATCAAGATATGTGAGTCCTCTTTCATTTCTGCCGATTGGAACATTCAGACCTTTTGTTATATCCGATTTATTCCAATGTTCCTTTATCTGTTCTATAACTTTGTTTTCTTCCGTATCCTTTACATCTATATCCCATATATCGAAAAGAGAGACTTTTGAGGGAACTTCACCGTTTTCTGATATTCTCTTGTAATACAGTGAGCTTAACTGTCTGTAAGCCTTTTCAAATTCATATTCCGACCTGTCTGTAAAAATATAGTCATTTGTGAATATTTTTGATTCGGAAATGCCGGAATCATTAATTTTTTTCGGAATCATTTCACGGCTGAGAATATTATATCTTTTCTGAAATGTTCCGGAATCGGGTTTCAGATTAATTATATTTCCGCAGTATTTCGGCAGTTTGTCCTTTAAATCCTGAAGGAAAATAAACGAAAGACCGAGATTATTCTGAAAATCCTCTCCCTGTTTCGGAGCTTCGGGAAGAAATCTTGAAAAAGCAGTTTCCTTTATATTATAGCTGTCGAATAAAATACAGACAATCTGTGTATATTTTGGTTCTGATTTGCTGGATTCCTTTTTGCTGTCATCGCTTTTGCTGTTTTCGGATTCCTCATTCTTTGAATTTTCACTTCTTTTATTTATAATATTAAAAAGCTGGCTGAAAGCTTCTCCGGCACTTTTTTCATCAAAAATAAACTGTGACATATTTTCAAAAAGTTCATTGGCGTGGGGGAGATATTTATAATTGCCTGCAATTTGATTTCTTTCGCTTTCGTTTTTATTGTTTTTAAAGAAAAATACAAACTGAATATTTTCCGGAGAATGATAGAATGAAAGTTCAAATACTATATGGCGGATAAAATTCTGAAGTATTTTATAATCATCGGAAATAACACCCAAAGCACCGCAGTTTTTGAGTTCCATAACAAGTCTCGGCTCAAGCTTTCGGGTATTTTCATCTGACGAATAATTTTTTAAATAACGGAATCCCTGACTGTCCTGATTATTTGATATATTATTTGCAAAGTTATATGCTATATCCGAAAGATAAGGAAGATTATTATTAAATTCCTTGTCTTTTTCATCAGAAATAATTTTAAATTCAAACGGTATATATTTATTCGGATTTGAATTGTCGTATTTTAATTTATACCATATATTTTCTTCGGCAATATTATCTTTTTTTTCAGCCTTTATTTCAAAAAGCGGTTCAATCTGTTCGGACGAGCCGAGGGAAATTTTCATAAAATCGCTGTCATTGTGAGAACGTCCGAAAATATTGCTGTCAGCATTTTCAACGCTGTGAAAAAGTCTGTCGACAGGCGGATATAAAGTATTTAAATATACGATATCCTGAATCTGATAATCCGTTATCTTTTTTATAATTTTATTTATGTATTTTTCATAGTTTTTCTTCCATTCCTTTGCATCGGAATCTGACTTGTTCATCTGATGAAACGAATTGACAAGCATAGTTATACAGGAAATTATGCTCATTCCGGCAGACATCATTATCATATTTGTGCCGAATCCCGAATTTTTTCCCGACATCAGAAAACGTACAGCAAAACCGAGTCCTATTGTAATCACAGATGTTAAGCCTGCCCATAATATATCTTTGATATTCTTTTTAGGCTTTGCCCCCGCGGGAATAATTTGTATAACAGACGGTTCAATATCATTTATATTTCTTGTGCTGATATTGTATTCCGTATCATTTCCCTTGATTATATAACTGCCCTTGTTTTTTTCAAAAAGAAAATCAGGAGTTTCATTATCTGATACTGAAATACAGGTTGAAGTTACAATTCCGAGCTGTTTCAGAGTAAAATTCTTTTTTTCGTTAAAATCAATAATTCCTCCGCTGTTTTCGTCAGTATCCTTGAAAGCGTAATGCAGTATAAATTTCGGATTTTTATTTCTGATATGTTTTTCAAAAAGCTTAAAGCATTTTATATCATCATCGGATTTTCTTTTTTTCAGACCGTAATATATTCCGTCAGCAAATTCGCCTAATGTAATATCTTTCAGAACAAGAAAAGATATATATCTGATATATTCATTTTCTTCGGCATTATCACTGAATTTTACTGTAATCATTATTTCATTGTTTTTCATAGGCTGATACTCCCGAGAATTATTTTTAAAATTTCCTCTGATTTTTCTTCAAAATTTTCGGATTTTTCCGGAACAGCTACCTTAACGGGAACGCATTTTATAAATTGCGGTTCTTTATAGGAATTATTTTTTATTTCCGGAATTTTTATTTTCTGTGCGGACGGCTTTTTGAACTCGGGTTCTTTGTAAGCTTTTCCGACTGTTTCA
>JAEDMB010000099.1 GCA_016303235.1 Oscillospiraceae bacterium | reverse complement strand
TCACGAACGGCAGGTTGCGGAGTAATCAGAAATATAAATGAACTTAAAGCGGGATACTGCGGATTTTATTCGGAAAACGGTCTTGAAATACGTCAGTACTGGAGGCTTAAAGCCTTTGAACTGAATGAAACTTTTGAAGAAACTGTTGAACATACAAGGGAACTTGTTACGGATTCCATAAAAAGACAGCTTGTTTCAGATGTCCCTGTCTGCACATTTCTTTCGGGAGGTCTTGATTCAAGTATAATATCATCTGTTGCAAATTCAGAATTTAAAAAACAGGGAAAAATTCTTGATACATTCTCAATAGATTATCGTGATAACGAAAAATATTTTCAGAAAAGTCACTTTCAGCCGAACAGTGACCCCGAATATATAAACTGTATGTCGGAATATCTTAACTGCAATCATCACTGGTGCGTTGTGGATACTCCGGAACTTGTCGACGCTCTTTACGATGCTGTACTTGCAAGAGGACTTCCGGCAATGGCGGATATAGATTCCTCAATGCTTATATTCTGCCGTGAAATTAAAAAATACGGTACTGTTGCACTTTCCGGAGAATGTGCCGATGAACTTTTCGGAGGTTATCCTTGGTACCGTGACAAGGATATACGAATGACTGACGGATTTCCGTGGGCTCAGAGTACCGAATACAGAAGCAGATTTATCTGTGATTACTACCGTGAAAAAATTGACTGTATGGATTATGTTTATTCCGCATACCGCAAAACTGCTGATTATGCAATGAAGCTTGATTCAGACAGTTCTCTTGAAAGACGCATGAAAGAAATGACTCAGCTTAATTTTGACTGGTTTATGCAGAATCTTCTTGAACGCAAGGACAGAATGAGCATGTACAGCGGACTCGAAGTGCGTGTGCCTTTCTGCGATTACAGAATTGCTGAATATATGTATAACGTAAAATGGGAGTATAAAGATTATCAGGGCAGGGAAAAAGGTCTGCTACGTGAAGCTATGAAAGATTTTCTGCCGGAAAAGGTTCTTCACAGAAAGAAAAGCCCTTACCCTAAAACTCATAATCCGGATTTTCTCAATGCAGTCACCGAAAGACTCCGAAATATTATTAATTCTCCGGATTGCCGTGTAACCGAACTTGTAAAGCGTGAAGAACTTGAAAAGCTTCTTCGTCATGAGGAAAATATTCAGTGGTACGGTCAGCTTATGAATCTTCCTCAGATTATCGCATATTTCATACAGCTTGATTACTGGTTAAGAAAATTCAATATAAAACTTGTATAACATTCGGGCGAACACAGTTCGCCCGTTTTTTATTTGTGATAATGCACATAATATTTAATCTGATTTCTTGCAATTTGTATAAAATAATCCTTGACAAAAAGAAAACACTGTGATAAAATGAATATAGATTCAGAAATGAATTGATATTCATTTTAGAAAAGGCGGTGGAACTTTGAGATATGTCAGTGAAGAAAAACAGAAAAATATATTAAATGCCTCTGCTGAAGTTTTTGCAGAAAAAGGTTATTATCAGGCATCTATTCAGAATATAACACAGAAAGCAGGCGTTTCAACGGGAACTTTCTATATTTACTATAAAAATAAAGAGGAAGTCCTGCTTGCAATTTATCAGCGTTTTTTTGAATCCCTTAATGATATGATAGAAAAAAAGCTCTCCGGAAACTATTCGGACAGCGTTCAGAAATTGATTGTATGCACGGCATCGGTAATAAAATTTTATGCCTCAGAACCACAGCTTTCACTTATTATGCTTACAAAAATTATCGGTATGAGTAAAGTTTCCGAAAATGAATACTATAAAGTATTCAATCATATTTGCAGTATCTTTATGAAGATAATTGCCGAAACAGGTTCAGATGAATTTGATGATGTTTATATTTCATCAGTTGCCTATGTTCAGATTTTAAATTCACTTACGGCTCAGTGGATTGTATATTCTTCGGAGAGAACTCTCGCAGATTTAATATATACAATTATTACATATAATTTCAATGCACTGAAAATCAATGCTGACAGTGAATATATCAAAAAAAATATTTCAAATGAAATTTTTTCAGAATGAAAAGGAGTTGTTTACAATGGAAAAACGTTTAAAGGGCTTTACTCTTGTGGAACTTATTGTTGTCATTGCTATTATAGGTGTTCTTGCCGCTATTCTTGTACCGAGTATGCTCGGATATATCAAGAGAGCAAACCAGACATCAGCAAATCAGAATGCAAGAACTATTTTCAATCAGCTTGCAATGAGTGCAATAGACCTTGACGAAGCCGGTATTGTTATGGGAAATCAGGGAAACTTTACTTTGAGTGATTCCGGTGTAACAGGCGATTTGGGAGACTGCGTTGACCTTAAAGCATGGCTTTCAAGCGGAAACTTCTCATCATCACAGGAAAGCCTTATGAGTCATCATCTTGGCGGATATATTGATATTATCTATAAAGGCGGTTATCCTTATGCTGTCGCATGGTCAAAGGGAAAAGACAGTGACGCTATTATAGGAAGATACCCCGAAGGACTTTCCCTTAACAGCGGTGTTGACTGGTCAAACTGGGACAGCAATCTCTGATTATTTATAAAATTATCGGACGGCTGTAAGGTTTGCCTTTGTTTTCAGATTTATCAAGCGTGCAGATAATATCCTCCCCCAAAAATATTATGCATATGCTTTTAATGAGTAGCAGAAAAAAATCCCCCGTCATTAAAGACGGGGGAAATTAAAAAATCAATCTGAAATATTTCAGCAGAGGCGACCCTTACGGCCGTCTGATTTTTTTTACATAAGTTCACAGATGAGATTTGCAAATTCAGCAGGATTTTCAATAGGAAGTCCTTCAATGAGAAGTGCCTGATTATAGAGAAGTTCAGCATACTTTCCGAGCTTGTCCTTATCGTTTGCATAGAGGTCATTAAGCTTTTCAAAAATCGGGTGGTCAGGATTTATTTCAAGAACTCTCTGTGCCTTTACTTTCTGGTCGGAAGGCATTGAATTGAGAACCTTTTCCATTTCAAGAGAAATTTCTCCCTCACTTGTAATACATACAGGGTGTGATTTAAGTCTTGATGAAAGCTTAACTCTTGCAACCTTACCCTTAAGATTGTCTGCAAGTGTCTTGAAAAGGTCAGCACTTTCTTCTTCCTTAGCCTTGATTTCTTCTTTCTTTTCATCGGTATCAAGTTCAAGGTCATCAGCAGATACAGATTTGAACTTCTTGTCGCCGTATTCGTTGAGAACTCTTATAGCAAATTCGTCTACATTGTCGGTGAAATAGAGAATTTCATATCCCTTATCCTTTACAAGTTCAGTCTGCGGGAGCTGTTCGATTCTTGCAATGCTTTCACCGGTAGCATAGTAGATATATTTCTGGTCTTCTCTCATTCTTGAAACGTATTCTTCAAGAGTTGTAAGCTTGTTTTCTGCGGAGGATACAAACATAATCAAATCCTTGAGAGTATCCTTGTGAAGTCCGAAGTTATCATATACGCCGAATTTAAGCTGTATGCCAAATTCCTTAAAGAATTTTTCATAGTTTTCACGGTCATTTTTCAGCATTTTTGAAAGTTCATTCTTGATAGTCTTTTCAAGGCTCTTTGCGATTATCTTAAGCTGTCTGTCGTGCTGGAGCATTTCACGGGAGATATTAAGTGACAAATCTTCCGAATCTACAAGACCCTTTACAAAGCTGAAATAATCAGGGAGCAAATCGGCACACTTGTCCATAATAAGAACACCGTTTGAATAAAGCTGAAGTCCCTTTTCAAATTCCTTTGTATAGTAATCATAAGGAGCTTTTGCAGGTATATAAAGAAGTGCATTGTAAGTAGCATTGCCTTCGTTCTTTACGTGCATGTATTTCAACGGATTTGTGTAATCCATGAATTTGTCCTTATAGAAGTTATTATAGTCATCGTCCTTGAGTTCGGATTTATTCTTCTTCCAGATAGGAACCATGCTGTTGAGTGTTTCAACTTCGATATAATCCTCATACTTAGGCTCTGCGTCCTTGTCATCAGTTTCAACCTGTCTGCTCTTTGTTACAGCCATTTTAATCGGGAAACGGATATAATCCGAATATTTCTTGATAAGTGACTGAATTTTATACTGTTCAAGGAAATCAGAATACTTTTCATCATCAGTATCATCAAGAAGATAGAGAGTTATTACAGTTCCGGCAGAATCCTTTTCGTCCTCTGTAATAGTGTAGCCGTCAACACCCTCTGATTCCCATTTGAAAGCCTTGTCAGAACCGTATGCCTTTGAAACAACAGTAACTTTCTTAGCTACCATAAATGCGGAGTAGAAACCTACACCAAACTGTCCTATAATCTGATTTTCCTCATCAAGCTTGTTTTCGGTCTTGAATTTGAGTGAACCGCTGTTTGCGATAGTACCAAGATTGTTTTCGAGTTCTTCTTCGGTCATACCGATACCGTTATCGGATATTGTAAGGGTGCGAGCATCTTTGTCTGCTTTTATTTCGATAGCGAAATCATCTTTTGCAAGTCCTACCTTGTCATCAGTAAGTGATTTGAAATAGAGCTTGTCGATAGCATCGCTTGCGTTGGAAATAAGTTCACGGAGGAAAATTTCCTTGTGTGTATAAATAGAATGAATCATCATATCAAGGAGTCTTTTTGACTCGGCTTTAAATTCTTTGGTTGCCATAAAAAAACATCTCCCGAATTATATTTTTAGCACTCTCTTGCTTTGAGTGCTAATTGTATTATAATACATTTTGAAAAAAAATCAAGTCTTTTCGGGATATTTTCTGTTATGCACAAAAATATCCTGAAGTCAGTCTGCATTTTACTGCATATATCCAAAAGTGATAATTTCGTTAAAATAATCGTAAAAATATGAAAAATTTCGTCATTTTTAATAGTGACTTTTATGTCATATTATGCTATAATGTTGGTGCATATATAAAAATAACGGCTTTTTTGCCGGAAAAGGAAGATTGTTTATGTCCTATAATTATGATGTCATTATTGCCGGAAGCGGTACAGCAGGTCTTTATTCAGCCATAAATCTGCCGTCAGATGCCAAAATACTTCTGCTTTCAAAAAGAGAGCTTTCTCTCTGTAATTCATCTCTTGCACAGGGGGGTATTGCCGGAGTATACAACCCCGATGATGATGACAATACCCAGATGCATCAGAATGATACAATGATTGCCGGAGGTTTCAAGAACAATACCGAAACCGTTAATATACTCGTAAACGAGGCGGGCGGAGATATCGGAAAAATTATTGAGCTTGGCGTTGATTTCGACAAAAATTCCGACGGTACTTATGACCGAACTCTTGAAGGTGGCCATTCAAGAAGAAGAATTTTTCACCATGCCGATTCAACAGGTGCGGAAATAGCATCAAAACTTCTTGAAAATGTTAAAAAGCTCCCTAATGTCGATATACTTGAAAACGCCCTTTTATGTCAGACAAAGAAAACTTCAACAGGATATTCCGCACAGGTTCTCAAAGACGGAAAATATACTTCATATAACTGTCATTTCATGATTTTTGCAACAGGCGGAATAGGACGTGTCTATGAATATACAACAAATTCCGCAATTGCTACCGGTGACGGTATAACTTTTGCCTATGAAATGGGGGCTGACATTAAAAATCTCAGCTTTGTACAGTTCCACCCGACTGCCTTCAACGACAGACAGACAAGAGAATGTTTCCTTATTTCCGAATCAGTCAGAGGCGAGGGAGCTTATCTTCTCAACTGCAACGGCGAACGCTTTATGCATAATTATGATGAACGTCTTGAACTTGCTCCCCGTGATGTCGTTTCACGTTCAATAATTCTTGAGAGCAGAAAAACAGGTTCATCGGATTTCTATCTTGATATATCATACAAGGACGCTGATTTTGTAAGAAACAGATTCCCTATGATTTACAATAAGCTCATGGAAAAGGGTATCGACATGACTAAGGACAAAATTCCGGTATATCCATGTCAGCATTACCTTATGGGCGGTATAAACGTAAATCCGAATGCGTCAACAAGCCTTGAAAATCTTTATGCATGCGGAGAATGTTCCCACACAGGCGTACACGGAATAAACAGGCTTGCAAGTAATTCACTTCTTGAGGCACTTGTATTTTCACGCCGTGCATCAAATGAAATTGCCGGAAAAATGAAATCAGTTACTTCTGATTTTGAAAACTGCGAATTTGATTCAAATGAAAACTGTCCGGAAATTCCAAAGGGAATAAGAACCGAAATCCGTCATATTATGCAGAAAAGCTATTTCGTCATTCCGGATAAAAAATCAGCTGTTGAAGGCTTTGAACGTATAAAGGAAATCCGTTCAATGCTTATCAACGGAAAATATAAGATAAATTCCGATTATGTTGAGGCAAAATCACTTGCAACTGTTGCATATCTGATTCTCAAGGAGGTAATATAATGAAACTTACAAATATATATATTGACAATATAATAAATACGGCTCTTGCCGAAGATATAAACTATATGGACGTTACTACGGACAATCTTCTTTCACCGGAGCATACAAGCTCTGCTTATTACATAGCAAAGGATTCGGGAGTTCTCTGCGGAATCGATATTGCAAAGAGAGTTTTTGAACTTGTCGGCGGAAATGTAGAGTTTGAAACTCTTATTCATGACGGCGAAAAGGTTCAGAAAGGTGATATAATCGCTAAAATGAAAGGCAGTACAGTTACATTATTAAAAGGCGAACGCACTGCTCTGAATATCTTACAGCATTTATCAGGAATTGCTACTGCAACAAATAAATGCGTTGAACTTGTAAAGGGTACAAATGCATCTGTAACAGATACAAGAAAAACTCTCCCCGGACTCCGTGCAATGCAGAAATACGCTGTAACTGTCGGAGGCGGAAAAAATCACCGCTATAATCTTTCTGACGGTGCTATGCTTAAAGATAATCACATTGACGCTTACGGTGGTATAACTCAGGCTGTAACGGCTCTTCGTAAAAAAATCGGTCATATGGTAAAAATTGAGGTTGAAGTCCGCAATCTTGATGAACTCCGTGAGGCTCTCGCTGTCGGCTGTGAAGTAATTATGCTTGACAATATGAACTGCGATGAAATGAAAAAAGCTGTTGAAATCAATAACGGAAAGGCTCTCCTTGAGGCTTCGGGAAACGTTACTCTTGAAAATATCAGAAGTATTGCGGAAACAGGTGTTGATATTATCTCCCTCGGAGCGTTGACCCATTCCGTAAAATGCTTTGA
>JAEDMB010000098.1 GCA_016303235.1 Oscillospiraceae bacterium | reverse complement strand
ATATCCGTTACAAGAGGGCCTAAAACATAGAACGGTGCATTATGGCATATTCTTTTCTGCAAAGTCATATTTGCTGATATTTCATTCATAGCCATATGACCGGGGCCTTCAACCATTACCTGAACATCTTTTGCCCATGCACGTTTAGTCAAATCTCCGAGTTCGATGAGTTCGCTTATCTGACCTGCATCGGTACTGTCAGCAATTGAACCGGGACGGAGTGCATCTCCAAGGCTGATTGTAACGTCATACTCTCTTAATATATCAAGAACTTCGTCATAATATTCATAGAAAGGATTTTCGTTTCCTGTCATTTCCATCCACGCAAAAAGAAGTGAACCGCCTCTTGATACTATATTAGTCAGTCTCTTTGAACGCTTGAAACATTCAACGGCACGTTTATTAATTCCCGCATGTATAGTCATAAAGTCAACGCCCTCTTTTGCATGGGCTTCAACGACTTTCAGGAAATCCTTTGCAGTTATATCAAGCAAATCCTTTTCGAGATAGCCGACAGCATCATACATCGGAACAGTTCCAATCATTGCGGGTGACATTTCAATCAGTTTTTTTCTGAATGTATTTGTTTTTCCGTAATTTGATAAATCCATAATAGCTTCGCATTTGAAATCAATAGCAAGCTTTACTTTCTGCATTTCAACGTCATAATCCTTTTTGTCGCCTGAAATTCCGAGATTTACATTGATTTTTGTACGCAGTCCCGAACCTATTCCCTCTGCTGAAAGCGACCTGTGATTTATATTTGCCGGAATTGCAACAGTTCCCTCTGCTACTTTCTTCATAATTTCGGAAACTTCGATATTTTCCTTTTCGGCAACGGTTTTCATCTGTGGGGTAACAATGCCCTTTTTACCGGCTTCCATCTGTGTTTTATATTCCAAAAAATCATCTCCTAAAAATAAAAAAAGATACACTTATTCCGATGACGGTATAATGTGTATCCGATATTCGTAAAAATTTCCTACGACGGCATTATCCGTATCAGGTCTAACGGTCGGAGTTTGATTACTCCCTCTCAGCCTGCACACAAGCTCCCATAGATAATATTAACTCATAATTTATAATTTGTCAAGTCTTGACTTTGATATTAATACATGCTATAATAATTTGTAATTTGTATTTTGAGAAAGGATTTATAATGCAGTTTAATGAACTTAATTTATCTCAGGAGCTTTTAAATGCTGTTGAGGAACTCGGATTCTCCGAAATGACGGAAATTCAGCAAAAAAGCATACCCCTCATTCTTGAGGGAAACGATGTAACAGGGCGTTCAAATACAGGTACGGGCAAAACCGCTGCTTTTGGTATTCCCGCCGTTGAAAGTATTCAACAGGACGACAGAAATGTTGCTGTTCTTATACTTTGCCCCACAAGAGAACTTGCTATGCAGGCTTGCGAGGAAATAAAAAAATTCTCCAGGTTTAAAAAATATGTCAAAGCATGTGCAGTATACGGCGGTGCAAGTATGGAAAAGCAGATTCACGAACTCAAAAGAGGTGTGAATATTGTTGTAGGCACTCCCGGACGTGTTATGGACCATATGAGAAGACGCACCCTTAAACTTGAAAATCTCCGCACCATAATTCTTGATGAAGCTGATGAAATGCTTAATATGGGATTCCGTGAGGATATTGAAACTATTCTTAAAAGCGTTCCCGAGGAACGTCAGACCGTTCTTTTTTCGGCAACTATGCCCCCCGAAATTCTCGCTATAACAAAGGAATATCAGAATAATCCCGTAACAGTAAAAATAGATGCAAAATACCGCACCGTTGACCTTATTGACCAGTATTACTTTGATGTTGCAATGGGAAGAAAAACCGATGCACTTAAACTTCTTCTTTCGGCATACTCTCCCAAATCCTCAATGATTTTCTGCAATACTAAAAAAATGGTTGATGAACTTACTGAAGAACTCGTCAAAAGCGGATTCAAGGCAATGGGACTTCACGGAGATATGAAACAGTCACAGCGTACACAGGTTATGAACAGTTTCAAAAACGGTTCAGTATCAGTTCTGATTGCTACTGATGTTGCTGCAAGGGGAATTGATGTAAGCGGTATCGACGCAGTTTTCAACTATGACTTACCTCAGGACAATGAATATTATATTCACAGAATCGGACGTACTGGAAGAGCCGGTCACAAAGGTACAGCCTACACTCTCATAAGCGGAAGAAAACAGGTTTATGCACTCAAGGATATATCAAAATTCACAAAGGCGGAAATTACAGAATTACCGCTTCCCGAAAAAAGCGACATAATAAAGCTCAAGCTTGACAAAATTTTTGAACAGACAAAAAATATTGAAAATCCGTCAGAAGAATCCCTTGCAGTTGCCGAACGTCTGCTCAACAGCGGAAAATCTCCGGCAGAAATAATAGCAGGTCTTATAGATGAAAAATTTCAGGCGGAAATTTTATCACTTCCGGAATTTGATGTTCCCTCACCCCTCCGCAAAAGCAAACGCAGAGACAAAGCCAATACCGTAAAAATTGAAATCAGCATAGGAAGAAATCAGCGTATAGCACCTAATTTCATTCTCGGAGCTTTGGCAGATGCAACAGGATTATCCGGCAGGGATTTCGGAAAAATCGATATTTTCGATAAACATACTACCGTTGAAATTCCGGCAGAGGAAACCGACTATATACTCGATTCTATGGAATCCGCTAAGATAAACGGTCATAAAGTTGAAGTAAAGCTCTATAAGGGAAAATCAAAATCAGATTTAAAATCAAAGGACGATTTCCGTCAGGGAAAACCGCAGAAAAAATTCAGGCAGTCTGCAAAGGGAAGATATTCCGAAAGCTCCCCGAAAAAGACTCACCGCATAAAGAAAAGACACTAAGAGGTATTTTTTTATGAAAAACAGTAAAAAACAATCTAAAAGCTCGGGCAACGTTCCCGAAAAAAAGATGTGGATGCGTATAGTTGTACTTGCTGTATGTGCTGTAATGATTATAGGAATAATCATTCTTCCGCTTCTTTGATATTATAACAAAAAACCGGCAGATTTTAAAATCCGCCGGTTTATTTTTTTTAAATTGCGTTTCTGAGAATATGAATGAAATCCTTTTTATTATACAAATCGCCCGAATTGTCATATCTCCACTCATCATCGGGATTGATAAGAAAAAGCGTTGTGCGGTCATATGAAATTGCTGTGATTTCACTGCTTTTAAGTTCGAGATATGAAACGCAGTTTTTAGGCAAATCCATATTCATAGGGTCAAACCCTTTGTTTACAAATATAAACGACGATGACATTTTTGAACGGTATTCAGCCTCAAGCTGTTTACATTCAGCGGAAATTTTTTTCCTTTCGTTCTCATCTCTGGAAGTTGTTTCCTTGTTCTGCAAGTCTTTTATATGATTTAAAAATTTCGCCATTTTGCTCTGAAAGGCACTTGAAGGCTCAACAACTATCATTTTTAAATCAGTCTGAAAATAGCATGTATATTCACCAATCTGCAAATCAACATTCTGTAACTTTATATGGGCAACAGGTCTTTTTGAATCTAAAACGACACTGCCCGAAATGAAATTTTTCATAATATCTCTCTCCTTTTCGGGTAAAATTAATCTATGGACATCATAATCTGAAAAAACGACAGAATACGAAAATATCCGATTTATATAAATATATTCTACTATATATCGCTAAAAAAGTCAATTGCAAATTAATACTAAATTAAAATAATGTGATTATGCACAAAAAACACTGAATTTTATTATTATAATAATGCAAAAACGGGCAGAAAATATCTGCCCGCATATTTTTACAGTTAAAATTGTTATCTTAAATTGGTGTAGCCCATAAGATAGCTGTCAACCTCTTTAGCACATTCACGTCCTTCACGTATAGCCCATACGACGAGTGACTGACCTCTGTGCATGTCGCCTGCTGTGAATACTTTTTCAACGTTGGTTTTGTATTTGCCAGCCTCTGTCTTAACGTTAGTGCGTTCATTTACTTCGACGCCGAAAGCCTCTGTAACGTAAGACTGCGAACCGAGAAAACCTGCTGCAATAAGGGCAATTTCTGCCGGAATTACTTTTTCACTTCCCTCAATTTCCTGAGGTCTGCCGTTTGAGAAATCAAGACTTACTGTCTTTATAGCTTTAAGTCTGTTTTTGTCGTCCTTGATAAATTCCTTGACAGTAGTCTGATAGATTCTGGGGTCATGACCAAATACCGCAATAGATTCTTCCTGACCGTAATCAACCTTGCATACACGGGGCCACTCCGGCCATGGATTATTTTCGGCACGGGTATCGGGGAGCTTAGGCATCATTTCAAGCTGAACTATTGATTTACAGCCATGGCGGATTGATGTGCCTACACAGTCATTTCCTGTATCTCCTCCGCCGATTACAACAACATTCTTGTATTTTGAATTTATTGCAACGGAATTTGATACAAGGCTTTTTGTAGTTGCTTTAAGATAATCAACCGCAAAATATATACCCTCTGCATCTCTGCCTTCCGCCTTTATATCACGGGGATTTGATGCACCGCATGCAAGAATTACAGCATCATATTTATCAACGATTTCGCTTGCCATAACGGTTCTGCCAATATCGGTATTGGTTATAAAAGTTATTCCCTCGTCCTGCATAAGCTTTACACGTCTGTCGATAATATGCTTCTCAAGCTTCATATTCGGGATTCCATACATAAGAAGTCCGCCTGCACGGTCTTCCCTCTCGTAAACTGTAACGCTGTGACCTCTTTTATTAAGCTGTGAGGCAACAGCGAGTCCGGAAGGGCCTGAACCTATTACGGCAACTTTCTTTCCGGTTCTTACTTTCGGAGGATTCGGCTTGATGTATCCCGATTCAAAAGCGTTTTCAATAATAGCATATTCGTTTTCCTTAACTGTTACAGGGTCACCGTTAAGACCGCATGTACATGCTTTTTCACAGAGTGCGGGGCATACTCTTGAAGTAAATTCCGGAAAATTATTTGTAAAGAGAAGTCTTTCAACAGCATCTTCCATAAAACCCTTATATACAAGGTCATTCCATTCGGGTATAAGATTATTCAGCGGACAGCCCGAAACCATTCCCATAAGAGGCTTGCCGGACTGACAGAACGGTACACCGCAGTCCATACATCTTGCAGCCTGTTTTTTTCTTTCCTCTGCTGAAAGAGGAGTATGAAATTCTTTGTAATGCTGTATTCTCTGCATCGGGTCAGCTCCCGGATTTTCTATTCTCTGATAATCGAGAAAACCTGTTTTCTTTCCCATTTTTCACAACCTCCTTACTTCTTGGCAGCGGCATAGAATGCCTCAAGCTCAGCATCTTCGTGGCTCATACCCTTGTTTTCAAAATCCTTGATTAATCCGAGTATGCGTGCATAGTCATACGGAATAATCTTCTTGAATTTCGGAATATAGTTTTCAAAATCTGCAAGAATCTGCTTTGCTTTAAGTGAACCCGTTGCCTGTGCATGCTGTTCAATCATATCATGGAGCTGTTCAATATCTTCTGAATCAGATACGAGGCTGAATGATACAATACTCTTGTTAAGGTCAAGATAGAGGTCATGGTCTTCATCGAGAACGTAAGCAATACCCCCGCTCATACCCGCTGCAAAGTTTTTACCTGTCTTTCCGAGAACTACTACACAGCCACCAGTCATATATTCACAGCCGTGGTCGCCCACACCCTCAACAACGACATAAGCTCCGGAATTTCTTACGCAGAATCTTTCTCCGGCAACACCGTTTATAAATGCCTTACCGCTTGTAGCTCCGAAAAGTGCAACGTTTCCTATTATAATATTCTCATCGGCTTTGAATTTTGAACCTGCCGGAGGATATATTATAAGCTTACCGCCCGAAAGACCTTTTCCGAAATAGTCATTTGAATCGCCTGCAAGCTCCATTGTAAGACCTTTCGGAATAAATGCTCCGAAACTCTGACCGCCCGAACCTGTAAGCTTGATTGTATAGAAATCATCGGGAAGTGTTGAACCGTAACGCTTTGTAATTTCAGAACCGAATATAGTTCCGACTGTTCTGTCGGTATTTGTAACAGAAATCTGAATTTCCTTAGCCTTTCTCTGTTCAAGAGCATCTTTCATCTGATTGAGAATTTTTGTGTGGTCAACAGTATTTTCAAGGTGGAAATCATATTTATCCTCTGCTTTGAATGAATGTGATGTATCTGAACCAAGGAAATCGTTATGAAGAATGTTTGACATATTTATTTTTGATGCCTTGTTATCATCGCTGAAATGCTTAACGTGAAGCAAATCTGTACGTCCGACAAGTTCGCTTACTGTACGGATTCCGAGCTTTGCCATATATTCACGGAGTTCCTGTGCAACGAATTTCATAAAGTTTTCAACATATTCGGGCTTACCTGTAAATCTCTTGCGGAGTTCGGGATTCTGGGTTGCAACGCCTACGGGACAAGTATCCATATTGCAGACTCTCATCATAACACAGCCCATAGTTACAAGCGGAGCTGTTGCGAAACCGTATTCTTCAGCACCGAGAAGTGCTGCAACAAGAACATCACGTCCTGTCATCATTTTTCCGTCAGTTTCGATTACAACCTTTGAACGCAGACCATTCATCATAAGAGTCTGATGAGTTTCAGCAACACCGAGTTCCCATGGAAGTCCTGCATGATAGATTGAATTTCTCGGAGCTGCACCTGTTCCGCCGTCATAACCGGAAATAAGAACTACTTCCGCACCTGCTTTTGCAACACCTGCCGCTACTGTACCTACTCCGGCTTCTGATACAAGCTTGACTGAAATTCTTGCCTGACTGTTTGCATTTTTGAGGTCATAGATAAGCTGTGCCAAATCTTCGATTGAATATATATCATGATGCGGTGGAGGTGAAATAAGCGATACACCGGTAGTTGAATGACGTGTTTTTGCAATCCAGGGGTATACCTTTCCGCCCGGAAGATGTCCGCCCTCGCCCGGTTTAGCACCCTGAGCCATTTTAATCTGAATTTCATCGGCACTTACAAGGTATTCTGAAGTTACGCCGAAACGTCCGGAGGCTACCTGTTTAATAGCTGAACACTTGTTTACTTCCTGACCTTTTGTTGCGATACGTTCAGGAGTTTCACCGCCTTCACCACTGTTTGACTTACCGCCGAGATGATTCATAGCAATCGCCATAGTTTCATGGGCTTCCTGTGAAATTGAACCGTATGACATTGCACCTGTCTTGAATCTCTTTACAATCGAGTCAACGCTTTCGACTTCATCAATTGAAATTCCGCCGTCCTCGGGATAATTGAAATCAAGGATATT
>JAEDMB010000097.1 GCA_016303235.1 Oscillospiraceae bacterium | reverse complement strand
GGACGTAAAGCCTGACCACCTCGAAATTGAACACGGAATTGCACTTCTTGCAATAGTGGGCAGACGTATGAAAAATACAAGAGGTACTGTTGCAAGACTTTTCGCATCTCTTGCACATGCAAGAATAAATGTAAAAATGGTTGACCAGGGTTCAAGCGAACTTAATGTTATTGTCGGAGTTAATGAAAGTGATTTAAGCGAAGCTATAAGAAGAATTTATGATATGTTTGTAAATTCCGAAAAGAACTGATTTTCTGATTATATGGGCGGACACAGTTCGCCCTTGTTTTTTTGACGGTTTCAAAACGGTTAAAAATTCGGTGTTTCTATTGACAGTCATAATCTGATTTGATATAATATAATATAAAAATAAATAAGGAACAGGCTGACAGCAGATGAATAAAAGAGACCAGTATAAAAGACTTTTTTCTTTCGGAGCGTCAATGATACTTCTGGGATTTCTTACAGCATTTTTTGCGTTTATATGGTACAGATATTACAGCGATACTATAATTCTCCCTTATTACAGGCGAGGAAACTGGGTATTGATTGCAATATATACTATACTGATTATGATATTTTTCAAGGCTTACGGAGGATTTAAAGTCGGATATCTGAAAAAAACCGACATGTTCTATTCGCAGATGATTTCAATAGTATGCGTCAATGTAATTACTTATTTTCAGATAAGCCTTATAGGGCGTGACTTTATGAGGGGATTCCCGATAGTATATCTTACAGTGGCGGAAGTCATTTTTATTTTTTTCTGGAATATGTTTGTAGATAAAATATATTTTTTTGTATATCCTCCCCGACGGCTGATTATTCTTTACGGAAGTCGTCAGGCAGCGTCGCTCGTCATGAAAATGAGTACACGTGTTGACAAGTATATGATATGCGAATCAGTCAATATAGGCGATTTTGAAAACGAGGACGAAGTTAAAAAGCATATTCTGAAATATGAGGGAGTCATTATATGCGATATTCCCGCAAAGAGCAGAAATGACTATATGAAATTCTGTTTCAGGAATGATATAAGGGCGTATATTGTCCCGAAAATTTCAGATATTATATTAAGAAGTGCAGAGGATATAAGGCTTTTTGATACTCCGCTTATATTGTGCCGTAACGGCGGACTGACTTTTGAACAGCGTTTTATCAAAAGAACGGCTGATATAATAATATCACTGTTGATGATAATACTTTTCAGTCCGATAATGCTTGTAACAGCGTTAGCAGTAAAGTTATGTGACGGCGGAAATATTATATATCGTCAGAAAAGACTTACAATAGATGAAAAGGAATTTTATATATACAAGTTCAGAAGTATGGTTGCTGATGCTGAAAAATCGGGAGTGCCACAGCTTGCAAAGGATTATGACAAGCGTATAACTCCGGTCGGAAGAATTATAAGAAGTTGCCGTATAGATGAACTTCCACAGCTTTTCAATATATTAAAAGGTGATATGTCGATAGTAGGGCCACGCCCCGAACGTCCCGAGCTTGCCGAAGAATATGAAAAAACTATTCCTGAATTTAAATACAGGCTTAAAGTAAAGGCAGGTCTTACGGGCTATGCACAGGTTACGGGAACTTATGACACAACTCCTTATGACAAGCTGAAAATGGATTTGATGTATATTGAAAATTACTCTTTCAGACTTGATTTACAGCTTATGCTTATGACTCTGAAAACAATGTTTTTCCCGAATAAAACCAATGCCGAAACTGAAAAGGAAGTTCTCGGCATTGATGAAAACAATACAGACAATAAGAAAGAAGGCAGAAAATGAAAACAACAGCAGTTATTATGGCAGGTGGCAGGGGTGAAAGATTCTGGCCGAAGAGTCGTAATTCATACCCGAAACAGTTTTTATCTCTTACTAAAGACGGCGAAACTATGATTCAGAAAACAGTCAAGAGAATTTCAGGCGTTGTTTCAAAGGAGGATATATATATAGTTACAAATGCTATGTATATTCCGCTTGTAAGGGAACAGATTCCGGATATTCCGTCTGAAAACATACTCGCTGAACCGTGTGCAAGAAATACTGCACCGTGTATAGCTCTTGCAGGAGCAGTAATCAATCAGAAGTATGATGATGCAATAATGCTTGTCTTACCGTCAGACCATCTTATAAGCTACGAAAGATTATATATAAATACTCTTAAAAAAGCTATATCAACGGCACTTGACGGAAAAAATCTTGTAACAATCGGAATAACTCCGACATATCCCGAAACAGGTTACGGATATATAAATTTTGGTTCTGAAACATCATCAGTAAATGATGACGCATACAAAGTAGAAAGATTCGTTGAAAAGCCGAATCTTGAAACAGCAAAGGAATATCTTGCCTCCGGAAAGTATCTCTGGAACAGCGGTATGTTTGTATGGAAAGTATCTTCCATAATGGATAATCTTAAAAAATTTATGCCCGATATTTATGAGGGAGCTTTGAGAATCGGTCAGGCATATGGAACTGATGATTTTGAAAAAATTCTTGAAAAGGAATTTACAGCTTTCCGCAGTGAATCAATAGATTTCGGAATTATGGAAAAGGCTGACGATATATATACTATTTCGGGAAGTTTCGGCTGGGACGATGTAGGAAACTGGCTTGCGGTCGAAAGAATAAACGAAGTCGACAGCAATAAGAACTATATCGAGGGAAATGTCATTTCAGTCAATTCCGAAAGAACTACAATATGCGGAGGAAAACGTCTTATTGCCTCTGTCGGGGTTGAGGATTTGATTATTGTCGATACTGATGACGCTGTTCTTGTATGCTCAAAGAATAATACACAGGACGTTAAAAAAGTTATTGCAGAGCTTAAGGAACAGGGCAGAACAGATTTGATATAAAATTATTTAAGGAGATTTTTAACTATGAAAAATGCACTTATTACAGGTATAACAGGACAGGACGGCTCATATCTTGCAGAATTACTTCTTGAAAAGGGCTACAATGTATATGGCATATGGAGAAGAAAAGCAACAGTTGATTACGGAAATATCGAACATCTTAAAGACAAGGTAAAGCTTATCTATGCCGATATGACAGACCCCGTATCACTTATATCAGCTATGAAGATTTCACAGGCAGACGAAGTTTATAATCTCGCAGCACAGTCATTTGTTGCAACAAGCTGGGACACTCCTCTCGGAACTGCTGATATTGATGCTATCGGCGTTACAAATATGCTTGAGGCTATAAGAATAGTAAAGCCTGAATGTAAATTCTATCAGGCATCTACTTCCGAGATGTTCGGACTTGTACAGGAAATTCCTCAGACAGAAAAAACTCCTTTCTATCCGAGAAGTCCGTACGGTGTTGCAAAGCTTTACGGTCACTGGATTACAAAGAATTACCGTGAAAGCTATGGAATGTTTGCATGTTCGGGAATTTTATTCAATCACGAATCCGAAAGACGTGGCATAGAATTTGTTACAAGAAAAATTACTGACGCTGTTGCAAGAATAAAGCATGGTGTACAGGAATATGTAGAACTCGGAAATATGGATTCAAAGCGTGACTGGGGACATTCAAAGGACTATGTAAAAGCAATGTGGCTTATGTTACAACAGGAAAAACCCGATGACTATGTAATTGCTACTAACGAAACAAGAACAGTCCGTGAATTTGTGGAAACAGCATTCGGACATGTCGGAATCGAAATCGAATGGAAGGGCGAAGGCGTTGACGAAATCGGTATCGATAAGGCAACAGGCAAGACAATTGTTAAGGTAAATCCGAAATTCTTCCGTCCCGCTGAAGTTGATATACTTCTCGGAAATCCGGCAAAGGCTGAGAGTGTACTCGGCTGGAAGCGTGAAATTTCATTTGCGGAACTCGTAAAGAGAATGGTTGAAAACGATATGAAGCGAGTAGAGGAAGAAATCAAAATAAATCAGGTTATCGGAAAATAACTGGAGGAGGCTCTGCCCCCTCCAGACCTCCCCCGCAAGCCTTTTGAAAAAGGCTTGACCGAAAACTTTTTTAATAAGGACAGATTATAATGAAAATAGCGTTTGATGCGTTACCGCTTGTAAGCGAGAGAATAACGGGAATAGGCTGGTGCGAAGCGGGACAGACAACCGCAATGGCAAGACTTTATCCGGAAAATGAATATTTATATAATTTCTTTTCGCAGAAAGGCGATACACAGAAATCTGAACGCATAAAGCAGTTTCTTGATACGGGAATAAAAACAAATACGGCAGATTTTTCGGGATATTTATACAGATTGATTTCAAATTTTATTCCGTTGCCGTATTGTAAATTTTTCGGTTCGGACTGTGATATAACGCATTTTTTCAATTATATAGTACCTCCGAATGTTAAAGGAAAAGCCGTTGTTACTGTTCATGATATGGTATATAAGGCATTTCCGGAAACAGTAAGGGCAAGAACCAAATATATGCTTGATACAGGATTGAAAAAATCTATGAAGCGAGCTGATATAATAGTAACAGATTCGGAGTTTTCAAAAACGGAAATTATAAAGTATTTTCCGCAGTATCAGGATAAAATAAGAGTCGTGCCTTGCGGAGTCGATTTGAATAAGTTTCACCCTTGCAGTGATACGGATAGGATTAAACGTGTTAAAAGGGATTTTGAAACAGGAGAGGAATATTTTCTGTATCTGGGAACTATCGAACCGAGAAAAAATCTTGAAAGACTTATTGAAGCGTATGCGGAATTTGTAAAAAATACGGATAATCCGCCGAATCTGGTACTTGCGGGAGGAAAGGGCTGGCTTTATGATAATATCTATGCCAAAGCTGAAAAACTGGGTATAGAAAAGAAAGTGATTTTTACGAAATATATACCGTCAGAGGATATAAATGCCCTTATGTGCGGAGCAGTTGCATTTGTATTTCCGTCAATATATGAGGGATTCGGAATGCCTCCGCTTGAAGCTATGGCATGCGGTGTACCCGTTCTTACATCGGGAGAAGCGTCCTTGCCGGAAGTTACCGGAAACAGTGCAGTAATAGTTGATGCTTATTCAGTAAACAGCATTGCGGAAGGTCTTGACAGAATTTACAGTGACAGAAATCTGCGTGAAAGATTAAGCAGAGAAGGTCGTGAACGTGCGGAAAAATTTACATGGGATAAATCGGCTGAAATATTATATAGGGTTTACAGGGAACTGATATGAACGGAAATTTAAGAATACTTGAAGTTAATAAAGCATATTATCCGCATGTCGGAGGAATTGAAAGCCTTGTGAAACAGTATGCGGAGGATTTCAGCAGAAAATCCGATTTGATTGTGCTTGTATGCCGTGACGGCAGAGGGAAAACTATACAAGAAAAAATCAGCGGAGCAAAAATAATACGCTCCGGAAGTTTCGGAACATATTTTTCGTGTCCGCTTTCTTTTTCGTTTATAAGGAATTTCCGCAGACTTGCGGAAAAATCCGATATAATTCATATAAACACACCTTTTCCGCTTGCTGATTTGGCAGTATTGCTTTCGGGATATAAGGGAAGAATTGTAATAAGCTGGCACAGTGACGTTGTAAAGCAGAAAAAACTGCTGTTTTTCTATAAGCCCATAATGATGAAGTTTTTAAAGCGTGCTGACCTGATTCTTACTGCAACGCAGGGACATATAGACAGTTCGCCTTATATATCGAAATTCCGTGAAAAATGCCGTGTAATTCCGTATGGAATAAATATAGGGGAATATATTAATATAAAGCGTAAGCCGATACTTACAGAAAAGCTTATAGACAAATCAGCAGTAAAAGTATTTTTTACGGGCAGACTTGTATATTACAAGGGAGTTGAAATTCTTTTAAAAGCGTTCCGGAATGTTCATAACTGTGAGCTTTTCATAGCGGGAACGGGTACTCTTGAAACATCGCTGAAAGAATATGCAAGAAGTCATAATATGAATAATGTTCATTTTCTGGGATTTCTTCCCGATAATGATTTGAAATGTGCATTTGCGGACTGCGATATATTTGTATTGCCGTCAGTAGCGAACAGTGAAGCATTCGGAATAGTACAGCTTGAAGCTATGGTATATTCAAAGCCGGTTATAAATACATCACTTCCGACGGGAGTACCGCATGTAAGCGTTGACGGAGTAAGCGGAATAACTGTTGAACCGTCCAGTCCGATACAGCTTGCAAATGCAATAAATATGCTTGCGGGCGACAGAAATCTGCGTGAGGCATATGGCAGAAACGGATTCAGACGTGTGCATGATATGTTTGATTCCGGAAAAATTCTTGATGAAGTTTTTGAGGCTCTGACAGGAGGCATTAAATGAAAAAGGTTTTAATAATAGGCGGTGCGGGATTTGTAGGCGGTTATCTTGCTGAAATACTTCTTGAAAACGGCTATGAAGTACATTCCACATGCCTTGCGAATGAAAAAATAAAAAATCCCGACTGTATACCGCATGTTCTTGATATACTCGAAAAAAATCAGATTTCAGCGGTTCTTGATGAAGTAAAGCCGGAAATAATATATCATCTTTCGGCACAGAGTTCCGTAGCACTTTCGTGGAAAAATCCACAGCTGACTGTTGACGTAAATATAAAAGGAAGTCTGAATGTTCTTGATTCCCTCAGGGATTCCGGATTGTCATCAAGAATAATTCTTATAGGTTCAGGCGAGGAATACGGATATATACAGCATTGTCCCGTATCAGAGGAAGAACCCTTACGCCCCGGAAATATATATGCTGTAACTAAAGCGTGTCAGTCAATGATTGGAAGTATATATGCAAAAGCTTACAAAATGGATATAATTATGGTTCGTGCATTCAATCATATAGGTGCAGGACAGCTACCGCAGTTTGTGGTATCCGATTTCTGCAAGCAGGTTGCGGAAATTGAAAAAGGTCTTAAAGCTCCGGAAATGTGTGTCGGAAATCTTGATGCTAAACGTGATTTCACTGATGTCCGTGATGTAGTAAGAGCGTATATGCTTTTAGGCGAAAAGGGAAAATCCGGAGAGCTTTACAATGTCGGAAGCGGTAATGCGATAGCAATTCGGGAAATACTTGATATGATTATTTCCCAGTCGGAAAAAGATATAAAAGTTACTGTTGACCCGAACAGATTAAGACCGTCTGACATACCTGTCATTGAGGCGGATATTTCCAGAATTAAAGCAGATACCGGCTGGAAACCCGAAATTCCTCTTGAGGAAACAATTAAAAATACACTTGATTACTGGAGGCGATGAAAATGGATTCTATCAGGAAAAAATGCAGTACTTATGATTCCGAAAACAGCGGAGGCTTTTTAAAAGCATCTTCCGATTTGAAACAGTTCGGAGAAAAACAGAATAAATATAATTCAATGCTTGCCGAAAAGCTTGAAGAACTTGAAAACCGTATCAGCAC
>JAEDMB010000096.1 GCA_016303235.1 Oscillospiraceae bacterium | reverse complement strand
GGTTCTATATATGCGTTTTTCCCCGTATGTGCAAAAGCTTTTTTTATATATTCCATACGCTTTGCACATTCCTCGCCTTTTGCATTGTTGAAAGCGTCAATAAGTTTTCTGTTTTCGGAGGATATGCTCTGTATCGATTCATCTGACGCTATATAGAGCATACCCTTAACCATTCTTTCCTTTTCAGTCATTGAGAATTTCTCCGTTTGATTTTATTATATCGCCGTAGAAGTAAGCGGAATCCTTAAGAATACGCTTTTGTGTCGGATAATCGACATAAATCAATCCGAAACGTTCCTTGTATCCGTATGCCCATTCAAAATTATCCATAAGAGACCAGAGGAAGTAACCTCTTATATCAGTACCTTCTTCAGCGGATTTTTTAAGACCTTTCAGATAGCCTTTGATATAGCTTATTCTTTCTTCATCGTGAACCGAACCGTCAGGAGATACAACATCAAGACATGACTTTCCGTTTTCAGTTATAATAATAGGAGTCTTGTATCTTTCATAAAGGAATTTTGTACCCCAGTAAATGCAGTCATGAGTAACAGGCCATTTGTGAGGGTCATTTGCAAAACCGCCGGGGTCTTTGACGTATTCAATTTTTCCTGATTTTCCGGAAATTGTCATACCCCAGTAAATGTTATGACCGATGAAATCAAGAGGCTGACTGATAAGCTTCATATCAGAATCAGTAACTTTGGGCATAAACGGTTCGCAGATTTTAAATTCTCTTTCGGGATAATGACCGAGAAGTACAGCATCATTATACCATGAAATGCTGTTCGGAGCATATGAGGGGTCATCAAATTCAAACATTGAACGCTTGGTAGCTTCTATATCTTCGGGGGAATCAGTTTCAGGAATATTCATACAGCCACATGGAGCATATCCGATATTGAGCTTTTGTTTTCCGTATGTACGCAGAGCAATAACTCCCGCACCATGAGCTTTAAGAAGATTATGCATAATTTCAAGAAGTTCCGGAGTAGTAAGGCGAAGTCCGGGGGCATGCTTTCCGAACTGATGACCCATTCCGACAATAACCTGAGGCTCGTTAATAGTAAAGAAATTCTTTACACGGTCGGAGAAATTTTCCGCAACAACTTTAGCATAGTTAGCAAACCACTGTACAATCTGAGGATTACGCCAGCCACCGAGCTTATCGAGAGCAAGAGGCATATCCCAGTGATAGAGAGTAATAAAAGGTTCGATATCATTTTTAAGAAGTTCATCAATAAGTTCATTGTAGAATTTTATTCCGGCAGGGTTTACTTTTCCGACACCTTCGGGAATTATTCTTGACCAGCTTATTGAAAAGCGGTAAGCCCTGAGACCGATTTTCTTCATAAGTGCAACGTCTTCTCTGAATCTGTGATAGTGGTCACAGGCGATATCGCCGTTATCATTGTTGAGAATATTTCCGGGAACTTTGCAGAAAGTATCAAAGATGTTTAGACCTTTTCCGTCATCGAGGTAAGCACCTTCAACCTGATATGAGGCAGTAGCAGAACCCCATATAAAATTTTTATTTAAAGCCATAATTTAAAACTCCTTTCGGTTTGACATTTTTCACGTTCTGTGATATTATTGATATTATAGCACGGTCATACAAAAAAATCTACTATTATTGTACTGAAAATTTGTACTATAATAACATAAAGGGGAAAAATACCATGTCACAGAAAGAAAATAAAATTCACAGCACACAGCTTAAGCCGTTTTCGTTTTATCATTGCCGGATTCCGAATGATTCTCCGGATATTTCACTTCACTGGCACCCCGAAATTGAAATAAATCTTCTGACAAAGGGCGGGGGACAGTATCAGGTCGGTGACAGCCATATTAATGCAAAAAAGGGAGATATTATAATAATAACTCCGAATATACTCCATTCAGTTTATACTGATACGATGATAGAATCATATACTTTTGTCGGAAGTATGGATTTTCTCGGAAGTACATTTTATGATAAAGCATCAGTATCATATATAAGACCGCTTATAAACGGTGCAAAAGTATTTTCACCGCTGATTACTGACAGTGATGAACATTATAAGGAAATATATAAATGTGTAGTCAGTATATTTGAAACAGGAAACAAAAATGAAAAATTCCATGAGCTTATGCTTAAAAGCGAATTGTATAAGCTTATATATTTATTGTATAAATACGGTAAAATAGAGGTTCAGAATGATTCTGTAAGGCATCTTGAAAAAATCAAGACGGCATTGCAGTATATACAGGAAAACTATCAGGAGGATATAAAAGTCTCGGAGCTTGCGGATTTATGTCATTTCAGTAAGGCTTATTTTATGAGCTTTTTCAAGAAAAATGTAGGAATACCGTGCGTTGAATATATAATGCAGTTCAGACTCAAAAAGGCGGGCGAGGAGCTTAAAAACACTGACAGGAGCGTATCTGAAATAGCTTTTAACTGCGGATTCAGAAACCTTTCAAATTTCAACCGCCATTTCAAGGAATATTTCGGAATAGTTCCAAAGGATTTCCGGAACAACAAAATATAGCTTTTTGGAAAAATTTGACAGATTTTGTCGAAAATGATATAATACTGCTTGAATTATTCTATATATTTCGGGCGGTGCTTTATGAAACAGAAAATTTACAGCCTTATAATACTGCTTACGGCAATACTGCTTTTCACATCTTTTTCGCTTATATGTTCTGAAGAAAAGAATAATAATGATGATTTTGAAGTGTTTATAGTAAACAGTACAGAAACATCGGAAAATGTTACCTTTAATACAACAGTAATTTCAACAGCAAAAACAAAATCAGTACATACAAGTACGAAAATTAAAATCACTGAAACAGTTAAGGCAACGTCTGCTGTAACAGTGCCGGAAACTTCTCCCGAATCCGAAACTGAAACGGTAAATTTTCCGATAGATATAAATACTGCCGGAATCGATGAGCTTAAGGCTCTTGACGGAATAGGCGATACTATTGCTTCGGCAATAATTGAATACAGGGAAACTTACGGGAATTTTCATAACCGTGAAGAACTTCTGAACGTCAGCGGAATCGGAGAAAAAAAGCTTGCGGGCATATATGATTATATTTTTGTCGAAAATGAAACTTATGATATTCCTGATGATGATAATAATATATCAGAATCATCTGAAGAATATTATGAGGAACTGCCGGAAGAATCCGATAATTATCAGGAAGAATCAGAGGAATTTTCAGAAACTGAATTTTCTGAAGATACAACAGAAGAAACTTCTGAAAATATTATGATAAATCTGAATACTGCCCAGAAAGATGATTTGATGAAGCTCCCTTATGTCGATGAAGATATTGCAGATGATATTATTGAACTCCGTGAAACAATAGAATATTTCAGTCACCCTTATGAACTGCTTATGGTTGAATCGCTGAATCAGCAACAGGTAGCAGAAATAATAAAATTTGTAACAGTTCAATAAAATACTTCGGCACGGCATTCATTATACACAAAATGAATTGCTTGAATTTGTGTATTTTAACCGTTTTGTAACTTTTATGATTATTATTGTCAGATGTCACAAAAAAAGCTGTTGAAAATTGTAATACCTGCCCAAAAAATATTAAAGAACTTCTCAAACCATTGACATTATAACAAAAATATTGTATATTTAGGTTACTAAAGCATTCAGGTTGTATCATAAATCTGAAACAGCAAGGGTGTGAAAGATTGGTTTCAATAAAAACTATTGCTGAAGAATGTGGAGTTTCAATTGCTACTGTCAGCAAATCACTGAACGGTCACAAGGATATCAGTGAGGCTACAAGAAACTTTGTTTGTGAGACAGCAAAAAGACTTGGCTATATGCCAAATTCTCAGGCTCGTGCCTTGAAAACCAATAAAAGCTATATTATTGGTGTTCTTTTAGCTGACAAAGCCGAAAATGGCCTTACTCATGTGTATTTTTCAGCTGTGATAGACAGCTTTAAGCGTGAAATGGAAAAATCAGGTTATGATATAGTATTTATCAGCGAAAAAATCGGTGACAGAACAATGTCATTTTATGAACATTGCCTTTACAGAAATGTTGACGGTGTTCTTGCTGCCTGTGTCGATTTTGAAAGCAACGGAGTTCAGGAACTTATTAAAAGTTCTGTCCCGCTTGTCGCAATCGATTATAAACAAAAAGGTCTTTGCAGTGTTGTCTCGGACAACAGAAACGGTATGGGCGACCTTGTAAATTATATTTATAGTCTCGGCCACCGCAGAATTGCATACATATACGGCGACGATTCTCAGGTAACTTCTTCAAGAGTTACTGCTTATATAGATACTTTGAAAATGCTTGGTATAAAACCCGATGAGAATTATCTTAAACACGGAAAATATCTCGACTGCACTTCCGCTGAAATTCTCACCCATGATTTGATGAAATTACCCTCTCCGCCAACCTGCATAATCTATCCTGATGATTATTGTGCAATAAGCGGTCTGGAAGTAATAAAAAAATATGCGGAGGCTAACCCTTTCGGAAAAATTTCCGCAGCAGGCTATGACGGCTTGCTTGCCGGCAGAATAAAAAGCCTTTCGCTTACGACCGTAAAACAGGATACTTACAACATAGGCACCAATGCAGGCCGTCTCTTAAAGCGTATCATCGCAAAGGAGGACATTCCCGAAGATGAAATGGTCAGTGTTGTACGTGGCTTTTTAGTGAACGGTCAGACAGTCGGCACAATGCCGTAAAATTATTTTTATTCACACATATTACATTTATTTATAAATGTGATATACATATTTAAGGAGGAATTACCAATGAACAAACTTAAAAGAACTTTAGCTTTAATGGCTACTCTTGCCATGGCTACAACAGCATTTGTAGGATGCGGAAGTGATGAAACTTCATCTTCAGCACCTTCATCATCAGCTCCTGAATCATCAGCAGCAGAATCATCAGAGGCTGAATCATCAGAAGCTGAATCATCAGAAGCAGAATCTTCAGCTGATGCATCATCAGAAGAATCATCAGAAGCAGCTCCTGCAGGTACAGCTTCAGAAGAAGTCGGAGCAGTTACACTCGCTACTGGCGGTGACAACTTCGTTGTATCTTCATGGAACGCTGATGACGCTGAAGCTATGATTAATCAGTGGCAGGCTGCTACTGGCAAGACAGCTACATTCGATAACCTTGCTTGTGCAGGCGGTGAAGCTTCAGAAAAATTCAACAACAAGTTCCAGGCTGGCGATGACCTCGACCTCTACTTCGTAGAAGCTGACTGGGCTCTTATGTTCATCAACGATGACGAAAAGACAGCTCCTCTCGAATCACTCGGCTTTACAGATGCTAACTTTGCTGATATCTATGCTTATACAGATGAAATCGGTAAGTCATCATCAGGCGTTCGTAAGGGTGTTTCATGGCAGGCTGCTGCAGGTGGTTTCGCTTACAGAACAGACCTCGCTGAACAGTACCTCGGCGTTAAGTCACCTGAAGAAATGCAGGCTAAGGTTGGCGACTGGGATAGCTTCAAGGCTGCTGCTAAGACAGTTTCAGAACAGTCAGGCGGAAAGACAGCTCTTGCTGATACACTCGGCGGTCTCTGGCAGGTATTCGCAGCTGGACGTACACAGCCTTGGGTTGATTCAAACGACACACTCCAGATTGATGACTCATGCAAGGAATTTGCAGACCTCGCTAAGGAACTCTGGGACGAAGGTGCAGTTATGCAGGTTGACCAGTGGTCACCAGACTGGCTCCCGGCTGGACAGACTGACAGCGTAATGGGCTACTTCGTATCAACATGGGGCTTCGGCGATACAATCCTCTGCGGTGCAGCAGGCGGTGAAGGCGGAGCTACATACGGCAAGTGGAATGTCTGCGTTGGTCCTCAGGAATACTTCTGGGGCGGTACATGGATGGTTGTTAACCCAGGTACAGATAACGGTGAAGAGTGCCAGTCATTCATCAAGACATTCACAGTTGATGATGCTTCAATCAAGGAATATGCTCTCAACAAGCCTGAATACTGCAACAATATGACAGTTATGGCTGACATCGTTGCTAACCCTGACTACAAGGATACATACGTTCTCAACAACCTCGGCGGACAGAACTACTTTGAAGTTCTTGACAAGTCTGTAAAGGGCGTAAACCTCAACGGTCTTGTAACTCCTTATGACGCAACAATCAAGTCCAAGTTCCTCGAAACAGTTAAGGAATCTTATGTAAAGGGCGGCAAGTCATGGGACGAAACAGTTGAAGACTTCAAGGACGCTGTATCAGTAGAACTCGAAGACGTTACTGTTGAATAATTAAATAATACAAATTAAACTTTAGTTTAATTGCCTGGGGGATAGCTATGCTATTCCTCAGGTGTGTGTTATTTTATTTCCATATCAATAGAGAGGGTGTGTTTTATGGCAGCAACAGGAGCACAGCGACGCATTAAGTCAATCAGCTATGCAAAATACGGATATATCTTTATATTGCCATTTTTTATTGTTTATTTTGTTTTTCAGTTATGGCCGTTAATCAACACTTTTGTGCTTAGTTTCCACGGAAACGGTAATCCTTCCGAAAAAAATACCACAAGCAACGAAGTGCTGGTAGGTTTTGACAACTTTTCAACTCTCCTTTCAGGAGGCGAAGCACGTAACCTCAGAATGCAGCATGAGGAATTTGTAAGTGCTTTCAAAAATACCTTAATCCTTTGGATTGGTAACTTTGTTCCGCAGATTATACTTTCACTTTCACTCGCAGCCTGGTTCACAGATGCAAGACTTAAAATTATGGGCAAGGGCTTCTTTAAAGTTGTAATGTACATGCCCAACATTATCACAGCAGCATCAGTATCAGTACTCTTTATGTCACTCTGCTCAGACAAGGGTGCAGTAAATCAGGTTCTCGGTGCAATCGGCATAGGCCCAATAGACTTCCTCAAGGGTACAGTCGCATCAAGAGGAACTGTAATGTTCATTCAGACATGGCTCTGGTTCGGTAACACAATGATAATGCTTATGTCAGGTATCATGGGTATCAGCCCTTCACTCTTTGAAGCTGCTGAAATCGACGGTGCTACAAGTACACAGGCATTCTGGAAAATTACTATCCCGCTTCTTAGTCCTATCATGGTATACACACTCGTAACATCAATGATAGGTGGTCTCCAGATGTTCGATATTCCTTACCTCTATCATACAGGTACAGAAATCAACAAGGATATCCAGACTGTTGCAGTTTATATCTTCCAGAGATATAAGAATAAGAACGGTGCACAGTTCGGTTATGCCGGTGCAGCATCAGTAATACTCTTTATCGTAACACTCGCTCTTGGTTCAATTACATTCTTCCTCAACAGAGACAAGGACGAAATTGCCAAGAAAAAACAGCGTAAAAAGCTTCAGAAAGATGCTAAGGCAA
>JAEDMB010000095.1 GCA_016303235.1 Oscillospiraceae bacterium | reverse complement strand
GGACAGCTCTGGTGGCCTGTTCCTCTGCTTGCAGGAGGAGGAATTGTATTTATAGCAATGGGTCTGAGGATACGTTCAAGGAAAGAAAATCAGCATGAAGAATAAAAAAGGTTTATGCTTTATAACAATGGGGACAATGATGCTTCTGGCATCATTGTTTCTTGTTTTTTTAAATTTCAGACAGGACAGGGAAAGCAGTGAGAATGCAAGCGAAATTCTGACTGAACTTAAAGAGGCTATACCTGATACAACAGCTGTTCAGACAACTGAATTTATTGAACCTGCAACATATAATGATATTTTTCAGGAATATGAAGAATCCACAACAGTTCCCGAAGAAAAAACTATCCGGATAGACGATAATTACTATATAGGAACTATTCTGATTCCGTCACTTGATGTTGAACTTCCCATTATAAGTGAATGGAGCTATCCCAATCTTAAATTATCTCCATGCCGTTACAAGGGAAGTATTTCCGAAGGAAATCTGATAATAGCATCACATAATTACCGTTCGCATTTCGGCAGGATTCAGGAGCTTAATAGCGGTGATATTATAGTTATTACCGATACAGACGGAATTTCTCATAATTATGAAGTAGTACAATCGGAAATAATTGACGGATATAATATTGAATCTATGGAATTTGGTTCTGATGACAGCTGGGATTTGACACTTTTCACATGTACTCTGAGCGGTCAGAGCCGTGTTACGGTCAGGGCAATTGAAATAAAGTGAGGAATTAATATGAGTGAAAAAAACAAAAACAGAAATATTATACTTAAAATATGCCTTGCAGTTCTTATTATGATAATAGCAGTAGCTGTATGTCTTATAGTTCTCTCCGGACGCAATGATGAAAGCAGTTCTGAAATCAGTCAGATATCTTCCGGGAGCAGTAGCAGTAAATTTATTCAGGAAAGTTCATATGAAATAGAACTTCAGATAGGTGAAACGTGTCGTGCAGAGCTTACCGATATTGAAACGGATTCAAAACCTATATGGATAAGCTCCGACAATAGCATAGCAACTGTTGACGATTCAGGAAATATAACAGCCGTTTCAGCAGGTACTTGTACAGTAACAGTTGTCATGATGGATTCAGACGAAAATATTTCCGTAACTGTAAACGTCAAATAATCATAAAAAAGGGGAACGGTTTTAAGCCGTTCCCTTATTTTTATTCATCATCTGAAAGGTATTTTTCAACGATAAATTTCGGACGTTCCTTAGTTTCGAGATAAACTTTTCCGATATATTCACCGATAATTCCTATTGCAAGGAGCTGAAGTCCTCCTATTGCCCATATTGATACAATAGTTGAAGTCCAGCCTATTTCAGTCGCACCCATAAAATGACGTACTACGGAGTAAATCAGCATTATAATGCTGACTATAAAAATAAGTCCGCCGAGCATTGAAATCATTTTGATAGGCTTTGTAGAAAGTGATGTTATACCCTCCCAAGCAAATGCAAGCATTTTCTTCAATGGATATTTTGATTCACCTGCAAAACGTTCCTTACGCTCATAGTATACGGAATCACTTTTGTAGCCAATCATAGGAACTACTCCTCTGAGAAAGAGATTTACTTCCTTAAAATTCTGAAGTCCGTCCAAAGCTCTCCTGCTCATAAGACGGTAATCCGCATGATTGAAAACAACATCAGCCCCCATCATTTTCATGACCTTATAAAATCCCTCGGCAGTGAATTTTTTAAAGAATGTATCAGTATCTCTTGCACTTCTTACGCCGTATACAACATCACAGCCTTCATAGTATTTGTCAACCATTTCATCGATAGCATTTATATCGTCCTGTAAATCGGCATCGAGTGAAATAGTCATATCGCAGTGGTCTTTAACAGTCATAAGACCGCAGAGAAGTGCATTCTGATGACCTTTATTTCTTGAAAGTTTTATTCCCTGAAAGATTTTATCTTCTTCGTGGAGCTTTGAAATAATTTCCCATGTCTTGTCCTTAGAGCCATCATTGACGAATACTATACGGCTCTGTGCGGAAATTTTACCTTTTGCAACAAGGCTTACAATTTTCTTTTTAAGCTGTGAAGAAGTTTCGGGAAGAACTTCTTCTTCATTGTAGCAGGGTATAACTAAATAAAGTGTATCCATTTTTTTGAACCTCCGTTATTTCCAGAAAGCAATCATTTTTTCGAGTTCATAGCAGAGTGCCGGATAATCGCTTTCGGGGAATGTGAAATTAAATATCTGAATACCGTTGATTACAACGGCACATACCATTGATACAGCCATAAATCTGCGTACAAAATCCTTTTTAGTTTCATTTTCCGTTTTGGAATAAAGATAGAAAAGTATTGCATAAGCACCTATAATAATCTGCCATGAAAAGTCTGCTGTATATCTTACGGCATAACCGCTTTCCCATATTGAACAGATTATTATAAACGGCATAACAACACATGGAAGTCCCACAAGAAGAAGGCTTTTAATTCTTGATTTTCTGTCAGGAAGCTTTTTAAGAGCCTTTCTGCTGAATATGTACGCAATTACCGGAAATGCAAGGAAAATTATTCCCGATGTGTTTCCGAAGTCAGAGAAGTAATATCCGTTTGCCTCAAATTTCGAGAATGGAGTTGTTATAAACGGGTATTCCGGAGAAAATGCAGGCGGTGCGAAAATATAGTTGAACAGTCCTATTATAACAAATATAGTATGATACTGTGAATGTGTGAAATCGTTTATAGTGAGTGAATACTGTATTCCGAAATCTATCGGAGAGCCGAATCTTATGTAGTTGTACCACATCTGAAATCCTCCGAGAACCGCAAAGGGTACAATTGCACATATCAGAAATGCCGTTTTCTTGACAGGTTTTGAAACTGCCTCACCGTCTTTGTTTATTATGATATTATCCTTTTTGAAAAATCCGTATGCAAAGTATACACATGCACATATGCAGTATACAGCGAGTGTAGGTCTGCAAAGAACAGCTATTGCAAGAAACAGTGAAGAAAGTGCCGTTTTTACGTATGAAAGCTTTCCGGAGCTTACAACATTTGACGACAGCAGGAAATACGTTCCTATTGCGACAAACATAAATCCCGATGACATTGAAATTTCATAGAATATATTTCTTCCGACACTGTACCATATTCCGCATGCTGACATTATTATTATATGACCTGCAACTGCGATTCCTGCCGGAGTATCCTTGAAAAACTTTTTAAGAAATTGCGTATATGCAAGTGTGAGGAATATCATTCCGATTATGCTGAATACCATTATTGAAAGATTGGTTGAACAATAATAGCCTGTAATCATATGATAAGGCAGATATACAAGAAGTACCGGAGCTATGCCGTAATATGAATAATATTTGCCGTTATAATAGAGATGGTCCCATGCAAAGCTACCGCCGTTTTCATTACGCTGACTCCAGTCATAAGGATTTTCAATTTCCTTAATAGCCTCATCGGGTTCATCAAGAAGTGAAACCTGTCCGTTTTCAAAAGCATCAACAAGTTCCTGAGTAATCTGATTTCCGTAAGTTAATTTCAAATGGTCTTTTATGGTGACATTTCTGCCGAGTTCCTTGTTTACTACAAGAAATGCAAGTACACAGCAGATAACTGTTGTACCATAGAATATTATATTGCAAAGCTTTCTTTTCTGACGGAAAGGAGCTTTAAAGGATTCAAGACAGCATACTGAATATGCAAGAACGGCAAGTATTCCGATAATTCCGATTCTGAGCCAGGATATTTCAAAGGGTATAACTTCGTTGAGAGTGACGCTTTTTATAATAAATTCATCACTTTCGTTGTATCCTGTAAACTTTATTCTGAATTTTGAAACCTCTCCCGAAAATTCACATGGAATATATTCCGAATTTTCCTGACCTTTTATTATATCTGTCTTTGCAATATCATATCTGTAATCGGCATGAGTTTCGTCCGCAATATCTATAACAGTTTTAACATGCTCTGTATTTTTTAGATATTCTATATTTGCATGTATAGTTCCTGTTTTTGTATTAAGTTCAGGAAAAGTGAGTACAACTTCCTTTTTGCCCTTTATGTGAACAGTATTGGCATCGGTGTCAATATCAGCCTCGCCGATTTCGACTGAACATTCACTGAAATCAAGTGTTTTCTGCTGATAATCTCCGAACCACAGATGATATGACGGAAAATTAAATACTGTAATTTCAAGCACTGAAAGTACAGCAAGAGTCTTTGCACAGAATTTTAGCAGTTTTTTTCCGTATGTATGATAAAAGCACATAAATATATATTCAAAAACAAGAGTTAATGCCATAAGAATGAAAGCTTTTTTAAATTCTGTATCAATCATTCCCAGAATTATATTCAGAATTATACCTGCAAAAAGCGAAACAGTTCCTGCATTGAAAGGAAGAAATGAAATTAATTTTTTCTTTTTTGGAGGTTCGGGAGGTTTGTTTTCTTCTTCATCTTCATCTTCATCAATGCTGTCCGGATTATCAGGAAGCAGAGGTTCAGGTTTTTTTGTATTTTTTATAATTACTGATGATGAAACAACAGTTATTATGACAGCAATTAAAAACAATATTTTAAAAATATCCATAAATTTCTCCTTTTTATACGTTATCAAACATTATGATTATATCATATATAATTTAGAAAGTCAATTGAATTTTCAAATATATTCTCTCTTATATTAGTACGTTCCGGAAAGCTGTTTTACTTCAGAAAAATTTCAATTGACATAAAAAAATACATGTGATATTCTATAAGTATAAATAAATTAAGGAGGTATTATATAAATGCTGAAAAAAATTCTTGATAAAAAAACATGTGCAGAATGTAGACTCTGCTGTATATTTGACCGCTATGATATATGGGAAACTCCTGTTTTTGATGAAGATACCAGAAATAAGCTTGAAAGCCTTGCAGATGCCGAATTTATTCAGAAAGACGGCGGATATATATTCAAAGCTGAAAAATTCGATGATGAGGGACTTTTTACATGTCCTGCTCTTGACCCCGGAAAAGGCTGTATTCTCGGTGATGAAAAGCCTTTTGACTGCCGTATATGGCCTTACAGAATAATGAAAATAGGAGATAAAAGAGTAATAACAATTGCAAGCATATGCGAGGCTATGTATAGCAAGCCACTTTCTGAGCTTGTTGAATTTTTAAAAGACGGTCTTGCCGATGAAATATTCCGATATGCTGACGCTCACCCCGAAATAATAAAGCCTTATGATAATTCATACCCGATACTTCTTGTTGAAAAATAATTTTTAACCCCGTTTCCCGTTTCTGCATATAATATAAAAAAATGCGAAACGGGGCGATTTTATGCTGAATGAAATACTTATAACGCTTACTGTCTGCATTGATACATATTTGATGTCAGTAAACTATAATTCATCGGGAATAAAAATTCCGTTCTGGTCGGGATTTGTGCTTAGCTTTATTTCATCAGTAATACTTTATTTGTCACTTCTGTTTGCGGGACTGCTTGAATGTATAATTCCCGTTAAAATATGCTCTGTAATCGGGTGTATTATTCTGACTGCAATCGGAACTGTTACCATATTCAAGAGTATTGTAAGGGCAGTTGTAAGAAAACTTTCCGAAAAAGGCGATATATTTATTAGAATGAGCCGTCTCGGAATAGGAGTCCGCCTTTATCTTGATGAGAGAACAGCGGATTCCGATTTTTCAAAGGTTCTTTCAATATCGGAGAGTATTGCCCTTGCCCTTGCACTTTCAGCGGATTCAGTTGCAGTAGGAATAAATGCGGGATTTCTCGGTGCAGATTCATTGAGAACGGCATTTCTGACTTTTTCTGTAAATATTCTTGTTGTGTATCTGGGAGCATTTACCGGTAAAAAGATTTCTTCATTAAAATATGACTTTTCATGGCTTGGCGGAATTATGCTTATATTGTCTGCTGTAATCGGTATAATCTGAGTTTTCAACTTTTTGTTGAAAAAAGTGTTGAAAACTTTTTTTGATTTTTATGCTGATAATTTCAAAAAATCTGTAAATAATATTTTTACATTGTGGAAACCGATTCCGCAATAAAATATGAAAGGATTTTTGAATATGAAAAAGCTTTTTGCATTAAGTGCCTCAATGATTCTGGTTTGCACAGCTTTTACAGGGTGCGGAAACAACAGGAATAACAACAAAAATAATAACAGTTCATCGGATTCAACAGCCTTGAATACAACCGTCACATCGTATAGAGAAACTGTAACGGAAACTCACATTACAACAACAGACCATAATTATAACAGCAATGTTGATAATGACGGCGACGGCTTTATAGATAATGTGGAATCTGCCGGAGAGGACATAATTGAAGGTGCAGGAGATGCCACAAGGGATATTATTGACGGAATAACAGGTGACGGCAATAATAATGATAATGGTACTTCAACAGCTCCAAGAGAGAGAAACAGATAATTTTTTTTATTCTTATTCGGGCGGTGAAAAATCCGCCCTTATTTTATACAGATTAACGGACATATTGTCCTATAATCAAAAAAATGCTTTCTGTCTGCCTTATAATTAATCTGAGGTGACGGAATGTGTTCAGAAGAATAAGGAATCTCCGTGAAGACAATGACAAGACACAGAAGGAAATTTCAGCATATCTTTTCTGTGACCAGTCATTATATTCAAAATATGAACGTGGACTGCGACCGATACCGGTTGATTTTGTAATCAAGCTCGCAGTTCTTTATAATACAAGCACTGACTATATTCTCGGACTTACAGACAATCCCAGACCTTATCCGAAGGCGAAAAAAACTGATGATTTATAAATATATCCGGTTCGTTCTGGATTTGATTTATCCGTCACGCTGTCCGGTATGCGGTGATTTTATCGGATATGCGGACGATTTCTGTCAGAAGTGCCGTGAAAATATAAATTTTCTTGAAGAACCATTTGATATTGAATACAGTGATTTCAGCATGTCAGTGTGCGTTTATGATGAAAATATATCTCCGGCAGTTTTTACACTAAAAGATAAGGGCGGAAACGCTCCCTATGCCTTTGCACTCGGAATTTCGGAGCTTATAAAAAAATACCTTGTTTCAGAACATATTGATTTCATAATACCCGTTCCCATGTACAAATCGGACAAAGCGAAAAGAGGATATAATCAGTGCGAGCTTACAGCAAATGAACTTTCACATATTTCCGGAATACCGCACAAATTCAATATTGTTTTCAAAATCAGAAAAACACCGCATCAGAAAGAACTTTCCGGAAAAGAAAGAAAATCCAATCTGAAAAATGCATTTGCATTAAAAAATCCGGAGAAAATTTCCGGAAAGAATATAATTTTAATCGACGATGTATGCACTACCGGAAGTACACTTTCAGAAATTTCCCGACTGCTTAAAAATAACGGTGCAGGAAAAATATTCTGCCTTACATATTGCAGAACGGATTTCCTGAAACTGTC
>JAEDMB010000094.1 GCA_016303235.1 Oscillospiraceae bacterium | reverse complement strand
CGCTCCGCTACATTTATTGGGCAAGGTCTGCGACCTTGACGGCTGAAATTTTCCTCCGGATTTTTAAAAAATCTGAAATTTTTTCTCCGAAAAAACCGTTCGGAAAATTTTGTTTGCTCCGCAAATCGGGAAATTCCCGAACCCTTTTTCTGCTTTTGCGGACAAATATTATTCAATGTTTTCAGTTGCATTTATATAAATTGCGAACAGCTTTATAAGTATTGCAGTTTCGTTTTCATAAAAATAAATTGCAACATTTTCCTCACCATTGTTTTCAAAAATACGACCATGTTTTAAAATCTTGTCTTTTATTCTTTGTGCATATACAGAATACTTATTTTCTGAATCTGCAACAATAAAGCTTGTCAGAACTGATATTATAGAATCGCAGAGCTTTCTTGAAATGAAAACTTCAACACTGCCTTTTCTGGAATTTTTTCTTTCGCCTTTCATCATTTTCTCCTTGAAAAGAAATTTGTTTTTTCTGTTTTCTGTTCCTGTGAAACCGGATTTTTTTCCATAATGTTAGCATCGGGATTTTCACTTTTGAATACAAGAAGTTCGTTCCAGTCTTTAAAGCCTTTATAATCAAGATAGTTCTTAACGCTTTCGGAACGCAGAAAATTATTCTCGGCTTCAAACTTTCTTCCGGCATCGTCATTATCAACGCATGATATAATCTGAACTCCCTCTTTCTGTAATTTTTTAGGTATTGCCGGTTTAAGTCCTGCCATTGAAATTAATAATACACCGGTCATTTTTTTCTTGTCGCAGAATGTATAAAAACTCATCAAATCAATTGCACTTTCAAAAATATATGCACGTTTCGGTTTGCCGTCCTTTGCAGGAAATGGCGAAAACATAAATGCACTTTCGCCTGTTCCGGCAACTATTCCCTTGTAACGTTTGAATGAATTGCACCCCTGAACTTCTCCTCCGACAGCTTCGCCCTTTTCATTTCTGTGAACGAAAACCGCATTGGCATTTTTGAAAGTCTGCGGTATTCCGTTTATTGTTATGTTTACTGTATTCTGTGACTGATAGAGAAGTTTTGCGTGAACAAATTCCTCAACAATAGAATACGGGATTTTTCTTGTCTGACAAAAATATGCAAACAGATTATGCATATTTTCTGATTGTTCAGGCATTTTTAAAACCTTTTTTTCTTCTGGATTATTTTTTGGTCGTGGCGGTGATGTATACTGTGGAGCATACTTTTTAGGATAGCTTTCTGACCTCATATCTGTAATGTCCTTACCTGTTAATTCAAATACAGCCTGATTGAAACTCAGACCTAAAATAATTGTCAGACAGTCTATCGAATTATTTGTTCTTCCTTCGTTGATGTAGTGATGATACCACTGATTTTTCTTTTGATTTATGCAAAATCCCGGAATTTCTTTGATATAGTAATTGTCGCCTGTTTTCATAATATTGTAATTGTTTTCTTGAAAATATGTCAGCAAATCCGTTTCACGTGCTGACTTAACAAGTTCATTAAATTCTTCCTTGTCCATAAAAAACTCCTTTGTTATATATAAAAATCAAATGCCCTGATACTTAAAGTAAAAGGGCATTTTTAATCTTATCTTGTCATTGAATTGCTGTCGTTTTCTGTTGGCTGATAATCATTTTCATCTGTATTGTAAACAGCTTCACGCTTTAATTTTTCTTCTTCTGTTTCAATAATCGGTTCTTCTTCAGGGTCAATTATAATATCTTCCTGAACTGAAAGTTCTGAAAGTTTTTCATCAAGCTTTTTAAATTCTTCTGCTTTTTCCAACAGTTCCTGTTCATAGGCAAACGGAGTATTTACTCTGTTTTTTGCCTGTTCAAGATTTTCTTCCAGAGATGTTATGCTTTTCAGAATTTCCTGTTCTTTTTTCGGGATTGCCTTTTCAAAGAGATTTTTCAAACGCTGATAATTGTCCTGATTTTCAGAAGTTCCGGCGGAACAGGAATATGTGCTTTCTCCGCTTACCATAAATTGAACTTCATTGACTGACTTATCAAAGTAAACAGAAACTTCAAAGTTATTTATGTTTACTGACGGTATTTCCTTTTCGGGATTTTTCAGTTTATCATTCGCCATTTTCAAAAGATGTTCATTGATTTTTTCTTTTGTCATAACGATGTAATCTTTATTTTCTTTCAGTCCGGAAAGAGCAATCTGCTGAATTTTTTCAGCTGATTTTCTGTCATTCTGAACCTTTGACAGCATTTCTTTTTTCAGTATGATTTGTTCAGGAATCTGTTCAATTTCCTTCTGTACCTTTTCAGTTTCACGAATATAATCTTCTCTTTTTTCGGAAAGTTCTACTATTGCTTTTGAAAGTTCAACACGCTTTGCTAAATCGGGGTCTCCGTTTGCAACAGCCTGTATTTCAGCCGATGTAAGAACTCTTTCATCAAAATCTTCTGAAACTCTTGCAGGACATTTTCCGTCAAGCAACTGTGCTATAAAACGAGCCTTGTCAACAATAATTTGATAAAGATAACCGTCAAGCGTTCCCTCAGTTACATAATTGAAAATCTCGACTTCCTCATTTTTATTTCCCTGACGTAGTATTCTGCCCTCACGCTGTTCAAAGTCTGACGGCTTCCACGGTACATCAATGTGATGCAGTGCATAGAGATTCTGCTGAATGTTTGCCCCTGTTCCGAGTGTTCCTGTGCTTGCAATTACAACACGGTATTTTGAATTGTTTATATCCCTGAAAATGTTTTCACGGTCTTTTGAATCAGATTTCGGAGCAAATATTATTTCATTTTCCGGTATTCCTTTTGCAATTAATTCATCTTTTATGTATTCATATACGGAGAAATTTCCGTTATCTGAATTGACTGCAATATCTGAAAAAATAATCTGGACTCCTTTTGTATCATTTGTCTGATTGTAGATTTCAGCAACCTTTTCAACGCATTTGTCAACCTTGCTTTCCTTACTGTCGGTGAAGTCATAGGGAATTTCTTCTCCACGCTTTTCGTAAAGTGCTTTTACTGCCTTGTTGCTCAGTCCGATGAGACGTGCTTCACCTGTAATTTTAAGGTGATTGTCCTCATACGGTTCAACTTCGCCGTTGTCAATTCTCTTTGCTCTTTCAGCAAGCTGACGAACATATTCCTTTTGTTCCGGAGTTGCCGGAACTGATATAATCTGCGGTTTGCCTGTTTTTAATTTCGGACGTGGCAGATTCAGTTTTTCAGCACTCTGAATATCTGCAAATTCCTTGTACATTGCCATAAGTTCAGGTAAGTTTGCAAACTTTGCAAAGCTTGTTTTCATTTTAAGCGTTCCCGATGCGGTCTGCTGATTTTTTGTAACAACACTTCCGAATGTTGATGCCCAGTCGTCAAAGCGTTCAACTCCTGACTGTTTCAGCAAATCCGGACGTAAATATCGTGTCATTACATAAAGCTCCGTCATCGAATTTGATACCGGCGTGCCTGTCGCAAAAAGTATGTGTCCCTGTCCGAAATTTTCATTGAAATAATCCGTTTTCATCTGCATATCTTCAGCTCTGCCGGACGGTCTTGTAGTAACTCCTGCAACATTAGTCATTTTTGTCGTAACAAAGCCATTTTTATATGCATGTGCTTCATCGCATACAAGATAGTCAAAACCGAGCTGTTCAAATTCAAGCAGTTGGTCTTTCGCCTTTGATGAACTCTTAGGATTAAGAAGTTTTTCAAGTTTTACCTGTAACTGCTTTTTTGACTTTTCAATTGCTTTTATTGAATAGTCTTTTTTGCCGTGATTTTCAAGCTTTCTTTCACGCAACATATCTTCAAGACTATCAATTTCTTTCTGTATAAAATCAATTTTGTACTTGTCTGACATCGGAATTTTTTCAAACTGCTCCTGTGAAAGAATTACAGCATCATAAGAGCCTGTTGCAACTCTTGCCGTAAAAAGATTTCTTTTTTCTTCATTTGATAAATCATCGTTTGTAACGGTCAGAAGTTTTGCATCAGGATAAACCTTTCTCCATTCGTTAGCTGTCTGCTCTGTAAGTGCCTTTGGAACTACAACACATGCTTTATTGATGAGTCCAAGCTCCTTTTTCTTCATCACAGACGTGAAAATTACTGCTGATTTTCCTGCACCGACAACGTGTGCAACAAGTGTATTTCCGCCGTAAATAGCTCTTGCAACACAGTTTTTCTGATGTGGTCTGAGTATGAAATCATTCTTCATTCCTGAAAAAGTAAGATGTGAACCGTCATAATCACGTCCGACAATACTGTTAAATATGTCATTGTATTTTCGTTCATATTTAGCTTTTCTATTTTCGTCTGAAAAAATCCATTTTTGAAATTCTGAACGTATCAGCTTTGCCTTTTCAAGTGCAATTTTTGTAGCTTTAGGGTCAGTTTTTGTAATTGTTTTTGACGGGTCTTTTGGACTGACTTTTTCACGTTGTACAACAATACGCCTTTGATTCAGAATTTTTTCCGCAAGCTGATACATATTATAGTCGGCTGTGCCGTAAGTAGTAGTTTCATTAAGATTAAGACTGCTTTTGCTTCCGGCGTTCATAACGGTAAATTCACCGGTTACAGCCGAATAGCTTACATCACATCTGCGTGAATTATATGAAATTCGTCCGCTGAGATGTTCAAGAAACTTTGTATAGTCCTGTGGTTCAATCCAAGAACACCCCATCTGAACGGTTATTTCTTCCGCTTTTATATCCTCAGGAATTACATTTTTAAGTGCATCGGCATTGCGTTGATATTCGGGATTGAATTTTGCGTATTCCTCTGCAATCGTAAGCTTTTTACGGACATTTCCGGAAAGATATTCACTGCGTTCAGTAACTCCGGAGAATGGCTTGTCCGGAATTTCCTTTTCGGGGTCAATGAATATATATCCTTTTTCAAGAAGTTCATTGCAAACCTGTTCAGGATTTTTATTGAGAAGAACTGACATATACGGAATATCAGGCTTGCCTTTGCGGTCAAGGGAAACCTGCAAGGCTTCTTCAACGCTTTCAACCGACTGAATTTCAAGCATAGGATTTACAGTTCTTCTGAAGAAAATATCTGCTTTTTCAATTTCTCCCGTTTCCTTGTCGTGATTTTCAAGTGACTGAAGAATAGGGTAGTCTGAATCATTCCCGAACAGTTTTTTTACTTTTCCGGAAGATATTTCTCCGTAAGTTTCTTTGTAGCTGTCATAAAGTTTATTAAGATTTTCACGAACCGGAACAAGTTCAGAATCAGAAACCGATGTTTTTTGCATGTCAATAAGTTTTCTTGTTGTATCACGGATTTCACAAAGCTTTTCAATCATTTCTTTTTCAGTTCGGTTACACTTGATTTCGTCCATATTACTGCCTTTACGGTAATAAACTTTATCATCTTTCAGCTGAAAAGTGAAATTTTTTCCCCAGGGTTCAATTTTTCCACGCTGTTCGTTTATTGCCTTTTCACGTTTTGAAACAGTAATTTTTGCATTCAGGTTTTTTATTGCATCGTTAAGCTGTTTTTCAAGGTCTGCACCCTCAAAAGGTTCACATGTAAGCCTGTTCTGAAATGTAGTCTGTTTCATTTCTCCGAGTATCATCTGCGGATTCTTTACAAAATAAGAATTGATTTTCAAGCCGTTTTTATCCGGAACAGTATAGCACCAGTCAGGTTTAGGGTCACTTTTCTGCAAAGGATTTTCACGCTTTTTCAGAAAAATAATATCAGATGTTGCTTTTGTTCCGGCATCTGAAAATGCATTGTTCGGCAGTCTGACTGCTCCTATAAGTTCGGCACGTTCTGCGAGATATTCACGTATTTTCGGATTAGCCTTGTCCATAGTTCCGGTTGATGTTACAAATGCAACTACTCCGCCTGTTGCAACTTTGTCAAGAGCTTTTCTGAAAAATGCATCATGTATTTTCCAGTCCTGAACATAGTCGGGGTCATTCATATTGTAATCACCGAACGGAATATTTCCTATTGCGAGGTCAAAACTGTTGTTTTCAAGATTGGTATTTTCAAATCCGCTGTTGATTATCTTAACATTGCTACTTTCACGGTTAATCTGTTTTGCAATTCTTGCGGTAACGCTGTCAAGTTCAACTCCTGTAACTTCTGCATTTTCAAAACTATGCGGAAGTCTGCTTATAAAATTACCTGTTCCGCATGACGGTTCAAGAATTTTTGCATTACGTGGCAAATCCATATTTTTTATCGCTTTATACATCGCATCAATAATTATCTGTGGAGTATAATGGGCATTCAGAGAGCTTGCCTTTGCCTGCTGATATTCTTCCGGAGAAAGTATATTTTTCAGTTCATTGCGAACATATTCATATTGAGTGAATCTTTCATCAAATACCTGTGGCAGACCGCCCCAGCCACAATACTGTCTTAAACGATATTCTGATGCCTGTCTGCTGTTGTACTGACTACTTTTTTCATCATAAGGATTTTCACCCTGTCTGTCAGCTTTTTCAAGGCGTATCATTTCACGGATAGCCGATAAATTATTTCTGATTTTTGCAGACGGATTGCTTGCATATGAGATTTCGGGCAAGTTTTCCTGTACTTTCGGAAGTTCTGAAATTCCGCCGTGCATTTCTGCCGAGGATTTTCTTCCATAAATTTCAGAAATATTCTGATTTCTTGACTGAACTGATTTTTCAAAGGCTTCAAGAGATGTCTGCAATTCCTCAGAAGTGAAAGGTTTACCATAATCCGGACTTGTAATTTCTCCGAGAGTAAAATCTGTACCGTCCTTGAATTTTTCTGTCAGTTTCCAATCGTATCCTGACGGTTCAACATTCAGTTCGCCAAGACCGTATTTTTCAGAAAATTTGTTAAGAACTTCACGAAGTTCCGGTGTGCTGTCATTGATTTCCGGTTCTTCCTGTTCAGTAATTTCCGGTTCGGAATTTTCAGATATATCATTTCCGTTCTTATCAGTAAAAGTATTAAGCGGTCTTTTGGCACTCTGTATATTTTCAAGATTAAGCATTAAATTCTTTTCAAGTGAGGAAAGAAGTTTCAAATCGGGATTATTGTTTTCGTCATAAACACGCTGATACGATGTTCCGATTAAAGGAACTCCGTCCTGCTGATATTCAAGAATATTCAGAGTTTTGTTTTCGTGGTCAAGTTTAAAAGTAAAATCAGGGTCACGCATTAAATCGCCGTTCTGAATATAGTACGTCATTAAGCCGTAAGTGTTGTCCCCGAGATTTTCTATTGAAAGAGGTTCAAAAGCATCTTCCGGCTTCCCGTAACGTTCATATGTATGTTCTCCGGAAACTATATCGGGGAACATTTCCGTAAATTTTTTGTAAAGACGTTTTGAAAGAAGTGAGTTATTATCTTCGGTTTTCACAGATTTTTCAGAATTTTTTGTTGCCGTTTCAACATCTTTTTCAACTTGCTGAATAAACGGAGAGTTATTCAGTTTTTCTTCATTAACAACTTCTCCGTCAACTATCTCTGCATTTTCTGAATTTTCACGGATTTCG
>JAEDMB010000093.1 GCA_016303235.1 Oscillospiraceae bacterium | reverse complement strand
TGACGGGTAATTTTTTACGAAACAGTTTTTCCTTTTTTCTTTTTACGGCTTTCGATAGGCTTTTCAGAACCGCCCTTATCTTCAAAGAGAGTTTCCTCGGAGCTTGTATTTCCTGTAAGTTCGGGATTGACTTCGCCCTTTTCCTCATAGTAAGGATTTATTACATATTTCTGAATTACGGGATAACTTCTGAAACATATCAGAAAGGCATTGAATGCAAACGGGAAGAACGGCAGAATATATATAAAAGCAAAATTCACGAAAAGTATCAGAAAGAGCATAACCGCAACTATTCCGCCGATTATAAGCAAGGTCAGAACATTTCTTTTAAGTTCGACAAACATCAGTGCAAACGAATTTTTGAATATATTTTTAAGCGACAAATCGGTTGAAACAAGCATAGGGAACATATAGAAATTCATCATTATGAATGTAACTCCGACACTTAAGCTGACCGCAAGAAAAATATACATAATTTTACTGCCTGTCTGTTCTGCAAGAGCGGGATAAACCCACATTCCCGCAGTAACGGAGCTTAAAAGAAGAATATCAACAATTCCGATAATACATGCATTTCTGAAATTTGATTTGAAAGTCTGTGTAAAATCGGACATTATAAAGGAATGTTTGTCCTGTGCGAAATTCTTCATAATTTTGAATACTCCCGAGGTAGCAGGCCCCCAGATTACAAGAAATGCTATAATCATTATTCCGCCCAGTATAAGAGCGATATTTTTATTATTCACATAGGCAAAGAAAGTAAATGCAAAAAGCAAGGGAAGATAAAAAAGCGAATAAAGAAGATTTACTTCAATAATTTTCCAGAATCTTACTCCCAGAATTTCAAAAAAAAGCTTTACGCCCTTTTTACCTGAATTTTTTGCAATTCCCGAGCCGGCACTTTCATAATCTTTTCTGAATATGCCCAATTTCAACACTCCCAACGAAAAAAATTTTTTACATCATCAGCCGAAAAGATAATTTATACCGCAGTCGGCAGAGGCTGTTATTAAAACAAGCAGAACAAGAATGATAAATTTAACGCAGTAAAGCCGAATGTATTTTCCCATATTTTCCTGAACGGTTTCCCTGAAAATATATCCGTAAATTATATTTGAAAGCCTTACAGATTCTCTTACGGCAAGCATAATTATAACTGAAGTTGCAAGGATTTTCGGAACTATAAAAAGCATAGTGATATAAAATCCGCTTTTCCCGAAAGCCATATATGTAAAAGCCGTTGAAAATCCTATGCCGAATCCCCTGTAAATCAGCATAGCCAATGAAAAAGGCTGTCCGACCGCAAAGAAACCCGTGCAGAATATTACCGCAAGAATACCGCTTGCCGAAAGAAAAGTATTCCTGAATATTTCAAGCAGAGTATTTCCGCTGAAAAGAGGCGAGACATACTGGTTTGCAAGCGGTGAATCTTTCGGAAATCCGTCGGAAACGGCAGTTAAACTGCCGATAAGTATTCCGACAGCAAGGGCGAAAGCCATAAATATAAAGAACGTCCTGTTTTTTGGGTTAGTCATTTTACATCAATCCTTTCATCGTCTATAAAAAAATTATATGCCCGACATTAAGGATTAATGCAGAAGAAAAATCAGTTATTTTGAAAGCTCATAGGCACGCTTTGTACATCTTTCGCAGGCGTCATTAACAGTAGCAGTGAGTTTTCCCTCATAGAGAGCGTCAAGACCTGCGAGAGTAGTTCCCCCCGGAGAAGATACCATTTTAATAAGTTCATCGATAGTATAACCGGAATCGGTAATCATCTTTGCTGAACCAATAAGAGCCTGTGCAAACATATTTTTTACGGCATCGGAGTCAATGCCAGCTTTTTCGCCGTATTCAATAAATCCCTTTGCGAAAAGATAGATGAATGCGGGACTACTGCTGTTTACGGCAATAATCTCCTTCATCTTGTTTTTGGGGATTACGGCAATTTTACCGCATACGGCAAAAATATCGCATATAAGCTTGAATTCGTCATCGGAAACGCTGTCGTTTCTGGACAATGCAGATGCACCTTCACCAAGCAGAAGGGGAGTATTAGGCATAACCAGAATAACCTTAGCATTCGGAATTGTTTTTGAAACTATGTATTCATCGGAAATACCGGCAGCAATAGATACTATAACGTTATCCGGAGAAACCTTTCCGGAAATAGTATTGAGAACTTCTTCGATACCCTGAGGCTTTACGGCAAGGAAAACATACTTGCATTTTTCAACGATTTCATTTTCAGATGAACAGATTTCAACGCCGTATTTTTTAAGTTCGTCAGTTTTAGGGGAGAGCTTGTCGAAAGCGAAAAGCTGTATATTTTCCATACCGCTTTTTGCGATACCTTTCATAATGGCAGAACCCATATTTCCTGCACCGATAAAACCAATATTTATTTTTTCCTGCATTTTAAAAGACACCTTTCAAAAAAATATTCTGAATATATTATAACGCAGAAAAGAAAGAATTTCAAGGGGGAAATCAAAAATTTTTATTCCAGTTCATTCAGCTGATTGAAAATATTCTGCATTTTCGTATCGGTTTCGGATATTGTATCAGCACATTTACGGAGTTCCTCGGCAAGTTCCTTTGAAACGGTGTTATTTGTTTTATATTTGAGCTGATGTTCAAGGCTCGCCCAGAAATCCATAGCAATAGTGCGTATCTGAATTTCAACAGGAGCATACTGCTTTGAATTTGAAAGATAAACGGGTATATTAAGAATCATATGATAGCTCCTGTAACCGCTTGCTTTTGGATTTGCGATATAATCCTTTATTTTTATCGGAATAAATTCGTCGTGACAGGTGAGAAGTTCGGCAATGGAATAAATATCATTTACATAGTAGCATATAACCCTTATGCCAGCCATATCAAGGAGATTTTTTTTAGCCGATTCCGTTGTAACAGGAAGCCCCTTTTTATTAAGCTTTCCTATAATTGACTGAGGAGATTTCAGTCTGCTTTCAATATTATGTATAGGGTTTCTCTGAAACTTGACACTGAATTCGTTGTCAAGAATATTAAGCTGTGTTGTAACAATATCTATTGCGGAGCTGTAAAGATGCTGAAGCTGAAGAAATTCAAAAAAAACGTCAGATGCTGTTTTGTTTTCGATAGCGGGAAATTTTTTTATTGTCTCAATATAAAATTCTTTTTCATTCATAATGACAGATTAACCTTCCTTTCGTCATATATAATAATATTATAGCAGTATAATTATAGAATGTCAACAAAAAACAATGATATATTTTCACGTTTATTGTCGTATTCACGTTTCTGAAAATAATAAAAATATCATAAATAAAGAACTTATTTCCTATTGCATTTTCAGAAAAGTTATAGTATAATGGTATAAAGCCTTTCAGATATACCGGAAACTGCGAAAACAGTATATCTGAAAAATAATTTTTCGCAGATAAAGATATAAAGGAAATTTTATGGAAGAAAAGAATGTTAAAGACCTGAAAAATACTTTTTATACCATTGCTATGAGAGGAATGGTTGCATTTCCGAAAATGGTAATGCATTTCGATGTCGCAAGAAAGAAAACAACTGAAGCTGTCGAAAGGGCTGTGAAATCAGGCAGTAAGATTTTTCTTGTCGCACAGAATGATATTTCAGTTGATGAGCCTGAAAGAAAGGACTTGTATAATATAGGAGTCGTTGCCGAAATAAGACAGGTTCTTAAAATGCCTGACAGTCACATTATGAAAGTCCTTATTGAGGGAATGTACCGTGCGGAAATCGTTGATTTTGAAGATGACGGAGAAGTAATGTCCGCAAAGGTCAAAAGACTCCCTAATTATTCAAAGTCAGCTCCCGACCACTGCGAGACCGAAGCTCTTATGCGTTCCCTCAAAGATGAATTTGAACGTTACAGCTCTTATTTTGAGAGAATGCCGAAGGAGCTTTTAACATCAGTTCTCTGCGAGGAATCTCCGGTAAAGCTCTTTGAGGAAATAGCTTTTAACTGCAGTCTTGAATACCGTGACAAGCAGATGCTCCTTGAAGAAAGTTCAATAATCGGAAAGCTTTCAATACTTCTTGCATCGCTTTCAAATGAAAATGCAATACTTGAAATCGAAAGTCAGATAAATCAGCAGACAAAGGAAAATATTGACAAAGGTCAGAAAGAATATTTCCTGCGTGAACAGATGAGAGTTATTCAGGAACAGCTCGGCGAAAGTGATTCAGATGAAGTCCTTGATTATATTTCAAGAATAGAAAACCTTAAAATTGATGAAAAAAGCCGTGAAAAGCTTTTGAAGGAAGCTGACAAGCTTTCAAAAATGAGTCCCGCCTCTCAGGAATCATTTGTTATTAAAAACTATCTTGATACCTGTCTTGACCTGCCCTGGGGAAAATATTCAAAATCAAAGATTTCTATGCAGAAATCAGAGGAAATTCTCAATAAGGAGCATTACGGGCTTAAAAAAGTAAAGGAACGTATTCTCGAATATATTGCCGTGCATATGCTTAATCCGAATGTAAAAGGACAGATTATCTGTCTTGCAGGCCCTCCCGGAATCGGAAAAACTTCAATAGCAAAATCACTTGCAAAGGCTATGGGAAGAAAATATGCAAGAGTATCTCTCGGCGGTGTAAATGATGAATCAGAAATAAGAGGTCACCGCAAGACGTATGTCGGAGCTATGCCCGGAAGAATTATCAATGCTCTTATTCAGGCAGGAACTGCAAATCCGCTTATTTTATTTGATGAAATCGACAAATTAAGCAATAATATAAAAGGTGACCCCTCCGCAGCTATGCTTGAGGTTCTTGACAGCGAACAGAACAACGCTTTCTGCGACCACTTTGTTGAAGTTCCGTTTGATTTGAGCAAAGCTGTATTTATCACTACTGCAAACAATACTTCCGCAATTCCTCAGCCACTCCTTGACCGTATGGAAGTAATTGAGCTTACAAGCTATACTGCCGAAGAAAAATTCCATATCGCAAGGGAACATCTTATTCCCAAACAGATTAAGGAAAACGGTCTTAAAGCCTCACAGATTAAAATTTCCGATGATGCTGTGCATGATGTAATAGCATATTATACAAGAGAGGCGGGAGTCAGAGGCCTTGAAAGATATATTTCATCTCTCTGCAGAAAATCCGCAAGAATCATCGCTTCCGGAGATGCAAAGAAAGTAAATATAAAATCTGATAACCTTAAGGATTTTCTCGGTTCATACAAATATCTTGCCGACCTCAAATCAAAGCAGAATCAGGTCGGAGTTGTAAACGGTCTTGCGTGGACTTCCGTAGGCGGAGTATTGATGCCTCTCGAAGTTCTTATTCTCAAGGGAAAGGGTACTGTTGAGGTTACAGGCTCTCTCGGAGACGTTATGAAAGAAAGTGCAAAGCTTGCTGTAAGCTATACAAGGAGCATTGCGGAAAAATATAACATAAATCCCGATTTCTATAAGGAAAATGACATTCACATTCACGCTCCTGAGGGTGCAGTACCGAAGGACGGCCCTTCTGCCGGAGTTACTATGGCGACTGCTCTTGTATCAGCTCTTTCCGGAATACCGGTTCGTTCAGATGTTGCTATGACGGGTGAAATTACACTTCACGGAAAAGTTCTTCCGATAGGCGGACTTAAGGAAAAGACTATGGCTGCATATAAAGCTGATATAAAAACGGTTATAATTCCTGCTGACAATAAGCCTGACCTTGAAGAAGTCGATGACGTTGTAAAAAATGCAGTAAATTTTGTTTACGCTGAAAATATTGAACAGGTTCTCGATACCGCCCTTGCAAAATAGATAAAATTCAAAAGTAAAGGAGACAGTTAAAAAATGAATTACAGCAAAGCTGAATTTTATGCCTCTTACGGAAAATTTTCGCAGATACCTCCCTGCGACAGAATCGAAATTGCATTTGCGGGACGTTCCAATGTCGGAAAGTCAACGCTTATAAACAAGATATTCAACAGAAAAAATCTTGCAAGAGTAAGCTCTGTCCCCGGAAAGACTGCTACTATAAATTTTTACAGCCTTGAAAATATATACTTTGCTGACCTCCCCGGATACGGTTATGCAAAGGTTGCAAAATCTGAAAAGGAACGCTGGTCGGAACTTATAGAGGGATACCTCAATTCCGACCGTGATATAAGGCTTGTATTTTCGCTTATAGATATGCGTCACCCTCCTACGGCTGACGACATTCACATGATAAATTATCTTATTGAATCAGAACTTCCGTTCGTAATAGTTCTTACAAAGGCTGACAAGCTGAAAAAAACAGAACGTGAAAAACGTATGGAGGCTCTGAAAACTGAAATCCCGTATTATGACCAGATTCACATAGTACCCTTTTCGTCAATGACCTTCGAGGGAGTTGACGAAATCCGCAGTATTATAGATGAAATCTCGGCTGATGAATAAAATATCCGAAAGGAAGTAGAAAAAAATGTTTGTATCTGAAAACTTATCAGTAAACGAAAAGGGACATCTGACAGCAGGCGGTATTGATACCGTTGAACTTGCCGGAAAGTATGGAACGCCTCTTTATGTAATGGACGAACAGCTTATCAGAAAAGCATGCAGAAGCTTTAAGTCCAGTATTGACAAATTCTATGGCGGAAACGGTCTTGTATGCTATGCAAGCAAGGCTTTCTGCTGTAAGGAAATGTGCAGAATTATGAAAGAAGAGGGAATCGGTCTTGACGTTGTTTCAATCGGTGAACTTTATACTGCTGTAAAGTCCGGTTTTGACTGCGATAAAATCTGTTTCCACGGCAATAACAAAACCGATGAAGAACTTGAATTTGCCGTTGAAAACAATATCGGTCATATAATCGTTGACAATATTTCCGAACTCGAAAGACTTAACGCTATTGCAAAGGCAAAGGGCATAACTGCAAAAATTATGTTCAGAATCAAGCCCGGAATAGATGCACATACTCATAATTTCGTAAAAACAGGTCAGATTGACAGCAAATTCGGATTTGCTCTCGAAACCGGTGAGGCTTTTGAGGCTGTAAAGAAAGCAATTTCCTCCGAAAATATAATTTTAAGAGGTCTGCACTGTCATATCGGTTCACAGATTTTCGATATAGAACCCTTTGAAACTGCCTCCGAAGTTATGCTGAAATTTATCGCTAAAATTAAAAATGAACTCGGCTTTGAAATCAGGGAACTTAATCTCGGTGGCGGATTCGGAATAAAATATCTTGAATCACATGACCCTGTTCCGTATGAAACCTATATGGAAAGAGTTTCCGAAACAGTTCATAAATGCTGTAAGGAGCTTGAAATAAATCTTCCGTTCATACTTATCGAACCGGGACGCTCAATTGCAGGCCCTGCCGGAATTACTCTCTATACTGTCGGTGCAAGAAAGGAAATCCCTGATATACGTACATATGTTTCAGTAGACGGCGGTATGTGCGACAATCCGAGATATATTCTTTATCAGTCAGAATATGAGGCAATAGTTGCAAACAAGGCTTCCGAACCGAGAGACGAAAAGGTTACAATTGCCGGAAAGTGCTGTGAAAGCGGTGACTTAATCGGCGAGAATATGCC
>JAEDMB010000092.1 GCA_016303235.1 Oscillospiraceae bacterium | reverse complement strand
TTAACTTCAACTTCACGGCTCATTGTGAACCAGGCGTATGTAGAAGTTGAGAGCATAACAGCGGAAGTTGTAAGCATAGCGACAGCGGGTATTAATTTTTTCTTAGCAGAGTTTTTATTTTCTTGTTTTGTCATAATAATTCAATCCTTTCAAAGTATTTCCGTAATCTTATGTTTAAATTATAGCATAGTCTATAAAAAATGTCAATAGCTGTCGGAATTTTTGGTATAATGCACTATAAACGCATAAAATATTTGTTGATAATTTTTTTAGTAGCATAATTAAAGAACGGATAATTCTGCTTTTTTAAACTTAAAAAATCAGAAACGTTGTATAAATTTAGTAAAAAACACAAAAAGTCAGAAAAAGAGTATAAAAAATCATTCCTTTTGTGAATTTGTTATGATATAATCTGATTACAGTTTAAGAAAAAAACGTCATTAAAATATAATGTAAAGGGGAAATTTAAAATGTTTAAAATTGCAAAGCGTCTCACAGCACTTGTTGCATCAGTATGCCTTATGGCTACTGCAAATTCAGTTTCAATGTTTTCATATGCAGAATCAAACTATATTTCAGACGGCTGGTATTATATAAAGAATGTCAACAGCCAGAAATATCTTGATGTATCAGGAGCTAAGGACTGCAACGGTGCAAATGTTATCCAGTATCAGGGCAACGGAAAAGCTAATCAGAAATGGTATGTAAAGAATCTCGGAAACAACGTAGTTACAATTCAGTGCGGAATGTCGGGCGGACGTATGCTCGATGTTGAAAACGGAACTAATGCAGACGGCACTAATATCCGCATATGGTCAGCAAACGGAGCTTCTGCACAGAAGTTCAAGGTTAAGAAAAGTTCTGACGGTGTATACAGTCTGCTTACCGAAAACAGCGGAGAGTCAAAAGCAGTTGATGTATATGGCTGGTCTAAAGACAACGGCGGAAATATTAACCAGTGGAGCTATAACGGACTTGCCTGTCAGCAGTTCAAATTTGAATCAACTTCAAACGGTTCATCAGGTTCATCAAGCTCTTCAAGCTCATCAGGTTCATCATCAACAGTATCAGGCGATACTATTGAAGTAAAGAACGGCGGAACATCACTTTCAACAGCTCTTAGCAAAGCTAAAAGCGGTACTACGATAATCATCAACGGCACTGTAAAATCCGGAGCTGTAAAAGTTCCTTCGGGAGTAAATATTTCAGGAAAAAACAATGCAACTATTGACTTTTCATCAACATCAGGAAGCAGTGGCAGAGGTCTTACATTTGCAGGAAACGGAAGTACTGTTCAGAATGTTACTATAAAGAACGCTTCTGATAATGGCTTGTATATAACAGGTTCAAACAACACTTTCAAGTATGTTACAGCCTGCTATAATAAAGATGCAGGTTTTCAGGTATGCAACGGCGGTTCAAACAACAAGTTCTATAACTGCTATTCACACCACAATGCTGATGCCAAGGGAGAAAATGCTGACGGATTTGCAAACAAGCTCCATTCCGGAACAGGCAATTACTACGAAAACTGCATTGCAGAATACAACAGTGATGACGGCTGGGATTTATACGCAGCTCATGGTGCTGTAACTTTCATAAACTGTCAGGCAAATTATAATGGCTTGTGTGACGGAATCTACGGTGACGGAAACGGTTTCAAGCTTGGCGGTGTTGATAATAAGACTGAAGGCGTTTCAGCACATCTTGACCCTCTCAATCACTATCTCAAAGGCTGTTCAGCTAAGGGCAACTATGCATCAGGTTTTGACCGCAACAATCAGAACGGCGTTGTAACTATGGAAAACTGTACATCAGATTCAAATAAAAAGTATAACTATAACTGGCCTGCAAGCGGTACTCCGTCTGCACTCGGATATAAAGTAACATTCGGAAAGGCTAAAATAGTAAGCTGTACTTCAAAGAACGGCAAGAATAATATTGGCGGAGCAACTCTCTCAGGCAGTTGTTCAGGATTCTGATAAAAGATAAGATTTTATTTATATAATTAAAAAACGAACTCCCTGTTATATTTATTAGCAGGGAGCTTATTTTTTGAACCAATATTTATTATATAAAATTTATAGGAAAAGTATAGATTAAACTATTGACAAACGAAAAATGATATGATATAATAAAAAAGCATAGTAAATAAATAGGAATAGTAATATTTATCTGAATTAAAACTATTAAAGAAAGGGAAAAATTTTTATGAAATTTTCAGCAAAAGCAAAATATGCGTTAAAATTACTCGTGGATTTGGCTGAACATCAGAATAGCGGTTATATTTCTCTTTCAGATATTTCAGAAAGACAGAATATTTCTAAAAAATATCTGGAACAGATAGTGCCTATGCTTGTAAAATCGGGAATTTTACGCACAAACAGAGGAAACAAGGGCGGATATATGCTTAACATACCGCCTTACGGCTGTACGGTCGGAGATGTTTTAAGGGCAACAGAAGGGGAACTTATTCCCGTGGAAAATCCGCAGTATGAATCGGACAAGCCTATTGCATTTGTATGGGAAGAAATTCACAACGTTATGGAAAACTGTATTGACAGCATCTCCGTGCAGGATATAATTGAACGCCAGAAAAATTATTTTGATTATTGTATCTGAACTGAAAACGGGTTCGCCGAAAGAGGTGAGCCTGTTATTTTTGATTATTTATTGTACTGTTTTCACAATAATTCATATAAAACATATAGGAATAATAAACAATATTGCAAAAAGTGATAAACAAGTATTGACAAATGGAAAATACTGTGATATAATCCAAGTATATTAAACCTATCGAATTTATATGAATTAAGAGGAAACAGAATTATGAAAATATTTTATATCCTTTCAACAGCCGGAGGATTAATACGCTGTTAAAATTGCTTCACTTTCTCCTTTAAACTTGATTTTATGAAATGAGGTAATATATTATGAAAAGAAAAATAATTTCAGCTTTATTAGCATCAGCAGTTGCTTTTACATCACTTTTAACAGGCTGTGGCTCTGGTTCTGAAACAAATTCCGAAAGCGGAAAAGTAACTATTACAAATGTATCATACGACCCGACAAGAGAACTTTATTCTTCATATAATGAGATTTTCGCAAAGCACTGGAAAGAACTTAAAGGTCAGGACGTTGAAATTACGCAGTCGCACGGCGGTTCGGGAAAGCAGGCTCTTGAAGTTGCAAACGGTCTTGAAGCCGATGTTGTTACCCTTGCTCTTGAATATGATGTCAAAGCCGTTCAGAATGCCGGACTTATAGAGGAAGGCTGGGTTGATGAATTTGACAAGGACAGTTCACCATATACTTCAACTATTGTATTTCTTGTAAGAAAAGGAAATCCTAAAAACATTCACGACTGGGACGACATTGTAAAGGACGGTGTAGGAGTTATAACTCCGAATCCGAAAACATCAGGCGGTGCAAGGTGGAATTATCTTGCCTCGTGGGCGTACGCTGATAACAAATTCAACGGTGACGAAAATCAGATAAAAGATTTTGTAAAAAAACTTTATAAAAATGTTCTTGTACTTGATTCCGGTGCAAGAGGAGCTACTACTACATTCGTTGAAAACGGTCAGGGAGATGTACTTCTTGCGTGGGAAAATGAGGCATATCTTTCAATTCAGGATAATCCTGATGACTATGAAATAATTACACCAAGCATAAGTATTCTTGCACAGCCGTCTGTTGCAGTGGTTGACAGCGTTGTTGACAAGAGAGGAACGAGAGAAGTTGCAACGGAATATCTTAATTATCTCTATTCCGATGATGCACAGAGACTCGCAGGAAAAAATTTCTACCGCCCTTCAAATCCGGATATTCTTAACGAATTTTCAGATGTATTTGACCTTGATGTAAATCTTGTGACAATAGATGATTTCGGTGGCTGGGACAAGGCACAGGAAGAACATTTTGCCGACGGCGGAATATTTGACCAGATATATGAAAAATAAGGAGCATTAATCAGCATGAAAAAGGCAGGAAAAAGAGTTATTCCGGCATTTGGAATTTCAATGGGAGTTACCTTGTCAATGGTAAGCCTTATAGTAATAATTCCGCTTGCCTCGCTTGTAATATTCACATCACAGATGAGCTTTTCCGAAATATGGGAAACCATTACAAGAGAAAGAGTTCTTGCAAGCTTTAGAGTCAGCTTTATAACAGCTTTTATAGCATCACTTATAAATATGGTTATGGGAATAATTCTTGCGTGGGTTCTTGTGAGATATGATTTTCCTCTGAAAAGAATAATTGACGGACTTATTGAACTGCCTTTTGCAATGCCTACGGCAGTAGCCGGAATTGCCCTTACATCGCTTACATCAGACAGGGGACTTATAGGAAAATTTTTTGCAAACTTCGGCATAAAAATAGCGTATACAAGAATAGGAATAACCGTTGCACTTGTTTTTATAGGTATTCCCTTTGTAGTCCGTGCGGTACAGCCGGTACTTGAAAAGCTTGACCCCTCATATGAGGAGGCTTCAAAAGTAATGGGAGCATCGGGAGGAAAAATATTCAGAAGTGTAATTCTTCCCGAAATACTTCCCCCCGCAATTACGGGATTCGGTCTTGCATTCGGAAGATGTCTCGGAGAATACGGCAGTGTTGTATTTATAGCAGGCAACAAGCCTTTTGAAACTGAAATAACTCCCCTTATAATTATGTCCGAACTTCAGGAATATGATTATTCAAGTGCAACCGCAATAGCTCTTGTAATGCTTGTTACAGCGTTTCTGATACTTTTCGTTGTAAACCTTATACAGGCAAGAAATACTAAAATTCTCGGCAGATAGGAGGCTGAACACTATGGAAAACAAAAGCACAGGTTCAAAAATTACAAAATGGGTTCTTGTGGGAATCAGCTTTCTGTTTGTATTTGTAATGCTTATACTTCCGCTTGTCACGGTCATAACGGAGGCACTGAGAAAAGGCTGGGATACATATATTAAAGCGGTTACTGATGAATATACAGTTAAAGCTCTTCTTCTCACTCTTGAGGCGACAGCCTTTGCAGTAATATTCAATACAATTTTCGGACTTTTCTCTGCGTGGACTATTACAAAGTATCGTTTCAGAGGTAAAAAAATCCTTACAGCTCTTATTGATGTTCCTGTAACGGTTTCGCCTATAATAGCAGGTCTTATATTCGTTCTTACATTCGGCAGACAGAGTTTTTTATATCCCTATTTGCAGGAGCTTAATATAAATGTAGTATTTGCCGTTCCCGGAATAATTCTTGCAACTGTATTTGTTACATTTCCGTTTATTTCAAGGGAGCTTATTCCGGTTCTTGAAGCACAGGGAACTGATGAGGAGGAGGCATCTGCACTTATGGGGGCAGGCGGATTTAAAATCTTTACGAAAGTAACGTTTCCGCATATAAAATGGGCTTTTCTTTATGGAATTGTACTTTGTGTTGCAAGAGCAATCGGTGAATTTGGTGCAGTTTCAGTACTTTCGGGACATCTGAGAGGAAAGACAAACACGCTCCCTCTCCACGTTGAAATATTATTCAATGAGTTTCAGTATGTTCCGGCATTTGCAGTATCTTCAATACTTGTGATGCTTGCAGTAGTAATATTAATTATAAGAAGTGTTATTGAATATATCGGAAAGAGGAATAAGGAAGATGTACGTTGAACTGAAAAATATAAATAAGACTTTCGGAGATTACAAGGCGTCCGACAATGTAAGCTTCGGAATCGAAAAGGGCAGTCTGATAGGACTTCTCGGTGCAAGTGGTAGCGGTAAAACTACAATATTAAGAATGATTGCCGGACTTGAAAATCCCGACAGCGGAGAAATAATCATTGACGGCAAAGTTGTAAACGATATTCACCCGAGCAAGCGTGGAATCGGATTTGTATTTCAGAATTATGCACTTTTCCGATATATGACAGTATACGAAAATATAGCGTTCGGACTTAAAGTGCAGAAAGCGGATAAAAGCTATATAAAGGAACGTGTTTCGGAACTTATTGAGCTTATAGGACTTAAGGGACTTGAAAAACGCTATCCGAGTCAGCTTTCGGGCGGACAGCGTCAGAGAGTGGCATTTGCAAGAGCATTGGCACCAAATCCACAGCTTCTGCTCCTTGACGAACCGTTTTCCGCTATTGATGCAAAGGTAAGGCAGGAACTCCGTAGCTGGTTAAGAGAAATTATTACAAAGCTCGGAATTACAAGTATTTTCGTAACTCACGACCAGGACGAAGCAATTGAAGTCGCCGACAAGATAATTATTACAAACAAGGGCAGAGTCGAACAGATTGGAACTCCGTCGGAAGTTTATCAGAAACCCGAAACAGCTTTTACAGCAACATTTTTCGGTCATACGTCACTGCTTGAAGACTATACAAAATTCAGCAGTTTTGAAAAAATTCCGAATGCAGAAAAGGCTATTGTCCGCCCCGAATTTGTAAAGGTTGCAAAAAAGACGGAAAATATAGTTTACCGTGCATCAGCATCAGAGGGTGAAGTTATTCAGGTTTCATTCAGAGGAGATGTAACAGAGCTTAAAATTAAAGTAAATGGCAGTGTAATCACGGCACACCGTGGACTGAATCATTCTGAAATAAAAGCAGGAGAAAAAGTTGACGTATTCCTTTATCGTATTTTTGTTACATCGGGGGATAAAGCGTATATACTTGAAAACAAAACCCTTTCAGAAAATTCAGTATTTATTTAATACAGCAGGAAGGTGCAAAAATGAAATCAGAAAAGCTTATAACCGATATACTTATTATCGGCGGAGGTACAGCCGGCTGTTATGCAGGTCTGACAATTGCGGAAAATTCTCCGGAAACAAAGGTTATTATATGCGAGAAAGCTAATATAAAGCGTAGCGGTTGCCTTGCATCAGGAGTAAATGCCCTTAATGCGTATATAACAGAAGGTCATACACCACAGGATTATGTTGACTATGCGAGAAAAGATGCTGACGAAATCGTAAGGGGAGACCTTCTGCTTACAATGTCGGAGAGATTAAATTCAGTGACGGAACGTCTCGAAAAGCTCGGACTTGTAATTCTTAAAGACGAAAACGGAAAATATGTTACAAGGGGTAACAGAAATCTTAAAATAAACGGCGAGAACATCAAGCCGATACTTGCAAAGGCAGTTGAAAATCTTCCGAATGTCAGAATTATGAATCATGTTAATATTACTGATTTTTCCATTGAGGATAACAAAATAAAAGGTGCATACGGATTCGGAACGGAAAGCGGAATATTCTATACAATACAGTCAAAAGCTGTAATAATTGCAACAGGCGGAGCGTCCGGACTTTACAAGCCGAACAATGCAGGATTTTCACGTCATAAAATGTGGTATTCGCCGTTTAATACGGGTGCAGGCTATGCAATGGGAATACGTGCCGGAGCAGAAATGACTACTCTGGAAATGCGTTTTATAGCTTTGAGATGTAAGGATACAATTTCACCTACGGGAACTCTTGCACAGGGAGTCGGAGCAAAGCAGATAAATTCACTCGGTGAAGTATATGAAAACAAATACGGTCTGACTACTTCGCAGAGA